>JAQUSM010000006.1 GCA_028715095.1 Candidatus Omnitrophota bacterium | reverse complement strand
CCTATAGTAGAAACTCAGGAAGGGGATATTACCGGCCTTGTCCAGTCAAACCTTGTTTCGATAACCGACGGGCAAATCTATTTAAGCGCCTCTCTTTTTAATGAAGGTTTCCGGCCGGCTATTGATTTAGGGCTTTCGGTTTCGCGAATCGGAAGCAAGGTCCAGTGTGAGGCGATAAAAAAAGTCAGCCGGTCATTAAAGAGAGAGTTTGCCCAGTATAAGGAGCTGGCCGCCCTTACAACGATCAGGACAAAACTTTCCGCTGATATAGAGCTGCGTTTAAAAAGAGGCCAGGCATTAAAAGATTTTCTTATCCAGGATAAATCAAGGCCTCTTTGCGTTGAAGAGATGATTGTGCTCTTTTATGCTTTCAATAAAGAGCTGCCTGAAGTTTTGGAGGACGCGCAAAGAGCGAACTTTAAGCAGCATATATACGATTACCTGGTCAAAAATCATCCGGAATTGATAGAGGAGCTTACGATACAGAAATTCCTGACCGGCGGAGTAGAAAGAGGTCTGGATAAGGCATTTGAAGAGTTTTTTGCGGGTTCCGGCAGTTAAATCTTAAGGTGTAAAATGATACCGCTGACGATATTACGCAAAGATTTAGCGTTTAATAAAGTAATGGAAAATATAATTGAAGTCTTAAAAGGTGTAGCCGCCACCGAATATTTCCATCTTCAGACAAAAAGAAAAAGTTTTGATGAGTTTGAGGGCCGCCTCAGGGATTTGTTCGCACAGGTGGATATCCATGACTTCCAGCATCCTTTCTTAGGGGCCGCTGCCTCTTCAAGTAATATCGTGATGATTACCTCGGATACCGGTTTCCTGGGCGAGCTTAATATGTCGGTAATAAATTATGGTCTTGCCCAGCATAGAGACGGTGACCTGCTTACGGTAGTCGGCAAGGAAGGGGTCAGGTATATAGGGGAGCATGGCATCAAGTATGATAGTTTTCCCGGTATTGATGATGATATTTCTTATGGGCCGGTGGTAAAATTAAGAGACCATATAATAAAGCAGTTCTTTGATAAGAAATTAAGCAACACAGTGATTATCTACCCGCATTTTGTTTCTTTCTCCGTGCAGAAGATCGAACAGTTCCAGCTGTTTCCCTGCCGGTTTTTATTCCCGCAGTCGCAGGGGGTTGCCGGTTCGGCTGCGCATAAAGCAGGTTTCTTGCAGGTTGATCCGGAAGAGAAAATAATCCTGGATTCACCGCTCAAGGCAATTGTGGAATACCTGGTTAAGGTCTGGATTGGCCAGTTAATCCACCTTATCTTTTGGGAAAGCAAGCTTTCTGAATGGGCAGCCCGGGTAATGCATTTAGAGAGAAGTACCACTGAAATCAGGGATCAGCAGAAAAAGATGAGATTGCAATATTTCCGTACTTTGCACGAAAGAAGCGATAAGAGCACCCGGGAGATTTTTGTCAGCAGGATGGCCTTGATAAAAAGCGGGGCTATATTATAAATTTAAAAGCAAGAGGGGGATTTTAATGCAGGAAGGCAGGGTTGTTTCAGTCCAGGGGCCGATTGTAGATATAGAGTTTCCTCCCGAATCGTCTTTCCCGGCCGTATATGACATTATTGAGACCGAGACATTTGACGGCTCAAGGATAGTGCTTGAAGTGGTCGAGTATTTAAGCAAGTCTGAGACCGATAAAACCAATACCATGAGATGCATTTCTTTGACTCCCAATTTTGGTTTACGCAGGAATGCCAGGGCATTTGCTACAGGGGCGACCATAAGCGTCCCCGTAGGAGATGTAACCTGCTCCAGGATATTGAATGTGTTAGGCGAACCGGTGGATAAAAAGGGGGCGATTAAGGTTGGCCCGGAGTTTATCAGGCCGACCCATAAAAAGCATCAAATAGCCACGGTTGATACCGGTGACGGCAAGGAGAAAAAATTTGAAGTAATGCAGACCGGCATCAAAATGTTTGATTTGTTGTTTCCTTTAATCAAAGGCTCAAGAAATGGTATCTTAGGAGGCGCTGCTTGCGGCAAAAGCGTAATTATCCTTGAGCTGATGCATAATATTATTAAGATGCAGAAAGGTTATTGCGTCTTTACCGGAGCAGGTGAGCGGACCAGGGAAGGTAATGAGTTATATTATGAACTGGAAAAACAGGAGATCCTGAACAGGTCGGCACTGGTGTTTGGCCAGATGAATGAATCCCCCGGGGCAAGGTTTGAAGTAGTGCACACCGGACTGACCCTGGCTGAGAATTTTGCCGAAAAAGGCGAAGACGTCCTTTTGTTTGTGGATAATGTTTACAGATTTGCCCAGGCAGGAAGCGAGCTTTCTACTCTTTTAGGCAGGATTCCTTCCGAAACAGGCTATCAGCCTACTCTGCCGACAGAGATGGCTGAGTTCCAGGAGAGGATCCGCTCAAGCGGACAGGCTTCAATTACCGCGATGGAAGCGGTCTATGTGCCTTCTGACGATTTGACTGATCCGGCAGTTGTCTGTATATTCAGTTACTTGGATTCTATAGTCATTCTCTCCCGCAGATATGTGCAACTGGGCCTTTTTCCCGCGATTGACGCTTTAACTTCTTCCTGTTCTTTTCTTGACCCGGTGATCATAGGGAAGAGGCACTTTAAGACTGCCCAGGATGTCTTAAGGACCCTTAACAGGTATGAAGAGCTCAGACGAATCGTAGCCATTGTAGGGGTGGAGGAGCTTTCCGGAGGAGACAGGATTATATTTGAAAGGGCGCAAAAACTGCAGAATTTTCTTACCCAGCCATTTTTTACTGCCGAAGCTTACACAGGCAAAAAAGGGGAGTATGTCCCTTTAGAGGCAACTTTAGAGGGCTGCGACAGGATAGTGGCAGGCGAGGTAGATAAGGTAGCCGCGGAGAGATTCTATATGATAGGGGCGTTACCGTCGGAGCTATAAGCAGGATTATAAACGGGGAGACTAAAAGAAATGATAATTAAAATAGGGCAGATGTTGATTAACAAAAAATTAATTACCTCTGAGCAGCTGGAGGCGGCCCTGCAGGAACAGGCTAAAACAGGCGAGCTCCTGGGGGTAATCCTGGTCAAAAAAGGTTTTTTAAGCGAAGAGGATTTTTTAAAAGTGCTTTCCGAGCAGTTTAATGTCCCTTTTATAAAATTAAAAGAAACCGCTATCGATCCTTCGGCGATAAAGAAGGTCCCCGCCAAATTCGCCTGGTACTATAAAGTTATGCCGGTTAAGTTCATGGATAACAAATTAGTCATTGCATCTAGCGACCCGTTGCGTTCGCTGGACGATTTAAGAATATTTTTAGGTTATGACTTAAAGCCTGCTTTGGCTTCGGAAGCTGAAATAATGGAGGCGATTAAAGAGCATTACGGGGTAGGAGCCGAGACTGTGGAAGGGATCATTGCTAAGGCGCCAAAAGAGACCAGGGAGCAGGAGGCGCCAAAAGAAACAGGCAAAATTGAGGATATAGAAAAATTAGCCGAAGATGCCTCGGTAGTCAAGCTGGTAAATCAGATAATCCTGGAGGCTTATCAGAAAAGGGCTACCGACATCCATATTGAGCCATTCCGGGGCAAGATGAACATAAGGTACCGCATTGACGGGGTGCTTTATAACGCCAATGTCCCGGCGGATATCGAGCGTTTTTTCTTGGCGATTATTTCGCGCATAAAGATAATGTCCAGGTTAAATATTGTGGAGCGCCGTCTTCCTCAGGATGGACGTACTGTAATAAAGATAGGGCAGGAAGAATTGGACCTTAGGATTTCCATTATCCCGACGCGTTATGGGGAGGGCATGGTTATAAGGATTCTTCCCATGAGCATGCTTTTTAGCCTGGAGAGGCTGGGTCTGGTGCCTGAGGATTTAGAAATCCTGGCGAAATTAATCAAGAAACCTCACGGTATAATCCTGGTTACCGGGCCGACCGGCAGCGGCAAGAGCACTACTTTGTACGGATGTTTGAATGATATCAAAAGCAGCAAGAACAAGATTATCACCATTGAGGATCCCATAGAATATGAGTTAGAGGGCATAATCCAGATCCAGGTTTTGCCGGAAATAGGTTTTACTTTTGCTCAAGGATTAAGAAGCATATTGAGGCATGACCCGGATATCATGATGGTGGGGGAGATCAGGGATTTTGAGACGGCGGAGCTGGCTATCCGGAGCGCCTTAACCGGGCATTTGGTTTTTTCTACCTTGCACACAAATGACGCTGCCGGTGCTGTGGCAAGGCTGCTTAATATTGGCATTGAACCGTACCTGGTAGCTTCTTCCGTAGAGGCATTTATTGCCCAAAGGCTGGTGCGTTTAATCTGCCCGGAATGTAAAGAAATAGATACAGCAGTACCGGATAATATCAGGACAATAATAAGCCAGGATATTGCCAAGAGCAATACAGGGTTAAAACACTTAAGGGCCGCAGAGATTAAATTCTATAAAGGCAGGGGCTGTAAGGATTGCAACTTTACCGGTTACAAGGGAAGGACGGCAATCCACGAGATATTGGTAGTGGATAAAGCGATAAGAGAGCTGATGTTAAAGAAGGCCTCAACCGATGAATTGAGGGATAAGGCGGTCAGCCAGGGGATGAAGACGCTGCGTTTATGCGGCTGGAAGAAGGTTATCGACGGCCTGACCACTCCCGAAGAGATCTTAAGAGTAACCCAGGCAGAGGAGTAGCAAGGGCTATGTTTAAAGTATCGGTGCTGGATATAAAGACAGCTTCAACTATATTCCAGGAATTGGCCTCTTTAGTTGTGCTGCCTGGGGAGGAGGGGGAGCTTTCTATCCTGGATTTTCATCAGCCGGTTATCTCTTGTCTTAAGGACGGCATAATCAGAATAGACGGCAAGCCTCCTATGGTTATTAAGAACGGTATCGCCAGTATGCAGGATAATGAATTAATAGTCTTGGTGGAGAAGAAATAATATGCCGGTATTCATTTATAAAGCAAAGAACGGTCCGCAGGAGGTTATTGAAGGGACTGTTGAGGCGGTGACTAAGGAAGCAGCTGTCAGTAAGATAGAGCAGATGGGCTATGTCCCTATCCGGGTTAATCTTAAGGAGGATTCTCATGCTGCCGAAAAGCTTCCGCTAAACAAAGGCACCGGCCCCGGCGCAGGCCATTTTGGGTTATTTAAAAAGGTTAGCTCTCATGATTTAAACGTTTTTACCGAACAACTGGCTACTTTAGTCAAGTCCAAGGTCCCGCTTTTTGAAGCCATAAATATCCTTTCTTCCCAGACGGAAAATTCCGGGCTCAAGCAGATAGTGTCTTCTATATCCGCTGAATTAAAAGACGGCAAAACTTTGTCGGAAGCTTTAAGCAAATACCCCCAGGTTTTCCCTTTGTTATATGTTAACCTGGTCCGCTCGGGAGAATCAGGAGGAGTTTTAGACGAGACCTTAACCCGGCTGGCCAGATTCCGTGAAGAACAGGAGGAAGTAAAAGCAAATATCAGCTCAGCCTTAGCCTACCCGATCTTCATAACAATAGTAGGGGTGCTGACGGTTATTGTCCTGCTTACTTTTGGCATCCCGCGTTTAGTTTCTATGTTCAGCGAAGCCAAACAAGCCCTGCCTTTGCCTACAAGAATCTTGATTTCAATAAGCAGCGGGATCAGGAATTACTGGTATTTGGGCGTAATGTTTGTAACCCTGCTTATTTTTGCGTTAAAACAAAAACAGGTTACTAAAAAGAGAAAAGCCGTTATAGATAAAATTATATTAAGGCTGCCGATCTTCGGTAATTTTAATAAGAAAGCCATGTTGGCGGAATTCACCCGGACATTTTCTTTACTTTTGGCTAACGGCGTGCCGGTGCTTGAGGCGCTTCAGATAACTGTGCCGACAATAAATAATGAAATATTCAAATTGGAGCTGGAAAAGGTGCATAGCGATATTATCGTAGGCACGCCGCTTTCGCAGAGCATGAAGAAGTCCAGCTGGTTCCCGCCATTTCTGACCAACATGATCGCGGTAGGCGAAAGAGGAGGAAACCTGCAGGAGGTATTGCTGGAGGTAGCTGTTTTCTACGAGCGGGAGGTAAGGAAATTAAATAAAATAATGACATCTTTGCTTGAACCGGCGATAATTTTAATTATGGGGTTAATAGTAGGATTTATAGTTATGGCGATGCTGTTACCTATTTTTGAGATAAATATGGGGATTAAATAATTCAGGGGGAATTTTAATGAAGGCAAAAAGCGCGTTTACGCTCATAGAATTGATGCTGGTGGTTATAATCATCGGAGTTTTAGGGGCAATGGTGTTGCCAAGGCTGGCCGGCCGTTCCGAGCAGGCAAAAGCAGCGGTGGCCAAGTCAGATATCAACGCTAATATAGCAACCGCGTTGGACCTTTACGAGCTGGATAATGGCCGCTATCCTACTACGGAACAGGGACTGGCTGCCCTGACGACAAAACCGGGAGACCTTTCCGAAGGGGCAAATTGGAACGGGCCCTATCTTAAAAAAGAGCCCAAAGACCCCTGGGGCAAGGACTATCAATATAAATATCCTTCAACTCATGAAGGCGTAGACTATGATTTGTATTCTTTGGGAGCAGACGGCATAGAGAGCGATGATGATATCGGAAACTGGAAGAAATAAAGGTTTTACATTAATTGAGATAATGATTAGCATCGCCATCCTGTCGTTAGGTTTGATTTTAATCCTCCAGGGGCTCACTCAATGCCTTAACATCCTGCGTATCTCCCAGAATAACCTGGAAACAAGCTTATTGGCTGAAGAAAAGATGGCGGAAATGGAGATAGCCGTTAAGCAGGATAAGGAGATGTTTTCTAAAGACACAAGCGGAGAATCGCAATCCGGCAATATAGAATTCAACTGGCATATACGCTTGAGCCCTGACATGGAATATGAAGATTTCTATGAGGTGTTGACTACGGTCAACTGGACAGAAGGAAGAAGGAAAGGTTCCAGTATTTTTAGCACGTATCTGATGATTCCGCATGGTTAGAAAAAATAAGAAAAACTTCATTGCGGGCTTTACCCTGCTGGAACTTATTATCAGCGGCGCGCTTATTTTTTTAGTTTCCGTAACCGTCTATTCGGTTTTTGCCAGCGGGATTAGCGTTTGGAAGAGGGCTAACCAGGCCAGGAGCGCCGGTTATGGTTTAAGGCTGCTGGCGGATAAGTTGAGCGTTGAATTGAGAAATGCTTTCAGGTTCTCCACTATCCCGTTTGAGGGCAAACAGGATTCTATCGCCTTTGCCGGGCTTATTGATAACCAGGTCTCCAGGATCAGTTATTTTCTCAATGAAGAAGATACCTTTTGCCGGAGGCTCCAGAGTTATCCGGATGTTTTTAAGAAGGGGGAGTCCGGAAAATATGAATTATTGCTCCCCGGGGTTTCGAAGTTAAAGTTCAGCTACTGCTATCTTGATAATGCAAGCGGAGATTATAAGTGGAAGGATGACTGGGTAAAAGAAGAGCAGGACACTATCCCCCGGGCGGTAAAAATAGAGCTGACTTATAAAGGAAAACCTGAAGAAGAATTAAAATTTATCAAAACGGTATTTATCCCTATCGGGACAGGCGAACAAAAGATAGAGCTTGTACAATAAGGGGCTTTTATGATAAAAGAGGGCAATTGCCCGCGGGCGAGCATACTGATTATTACCCTCTGGGTGTTAGGTTTCCTGACCATCCTTGTGGTCAACCTCGGTTTTATGGTCAGGACGCAATTACAATTTGCCGACCATCTGCAGGACAGGCTGAAGATGTATTATCTGGCCCGGGCAGGTATTGAAAGGGCGGTTGTTGAATTGTATAAGGATGAGAATAAGAGCTATGATTCTTTTAACGAGCCCTGGGCCAACAAGGAAGAGTTCTTTAGGGATTTTGCCTTTGGAGGAGGTTTTATCAACCTTAAATATAAGACCGGCAGCCAGGCCGCTCAGGAAAACATAACATTATACGGGGTAATGGATGAAAGCAGTAAAGTAGATATAAATAACGTGCCTCTGGATATATTAACAATTTTGCTGGAGCGTATCGGGCAGGTAGAAACAGAAGAGGCAATTGATATAGCCAGGGCAATCGTGGATTGGCGGGATATAGATATTGCTGTTTTACCCGGCGGGGCGGAAGATGAATATTACCAGGGCCTGTCTTCTCCTTATAAGTGTAAAAATGGTAAATTCCAAATACTGGAGGAGTTATTGCTGGTTAAAGGCATGACCCCTGAGATATTCTCCAGGATAAAGGGAATAATCACTGTTTATGGCACAGAGAGGGTCAATATCAATACCGCAAGCTTTGATTGCCTGTACGCTTTGGGTTTAAGCAGCAGCCTGTGCGAACGGATAATTAAATTCCGCCAGGGCAGTGATGAGGCATGCGGTACCGAGGATGATTTTATTTTTAAGTCCCCCAGTGATTTGATGGCGGTAGGTTCCTTATTTACCGAGGAAGCCACGCAGATAAACACCTTGATTTCCAGGAATATGCTTACGGTAAAATCGGATACTTTCAGGGTTGACTCCCTGGGGATTCTCAGGAATGAAAAAGGCGACCGCTCAAGAGAAATTATTTGCGTATTAAAGCGTCAGGAAGAAAAGGCGCCGAAAATATTATATTGGCATGAAAATTAACTTAACGAAATTATTCCAAAAGCAGGAACAGGTTACAACCGTCTTCCAGATAGATAATAACTGGTTGAGGTTAATCCAGGTAACGACGCTTAAGCGGGAGAAAAAGGTTTCCATGATAAAGGCCATGGATATTGTTTCTTTATCCGATGAGGAGATAACCCAAAAGGTATCCGAGCTGGTTGCTGAACTAAAGATAAACTCGCGCTATCTTATTTTATCCATACCGCGCCATCTTACAACCACCAGGAACCTTGATTTGCCTTCCGCAAATCCGCTTGAGATAAAAGACATGATTGAGCTGCAGATCGGCAAGCAGACGCCCTATGCCAGCGATGAAGTGATTAAGGATTACCAGATCCTGGGCAGCGGAGCCGACGGATACAGCAAGGTGCTTTTGGTTATTGTGCACCGGGATATTGTGGGAAGGTATTTAAAAATACTGGAGTCAGCCGGGCTTAAAGCGCAGAGGGTAAGTTTTGGCTCCGAAGGCCTGTTAAACTGGAGGAACCTGGCCTACCGGGAAAAGCTGGCGGCTGAAAAGGTGCACATATTGATTGAAGTTGATTATGATGCCAGTGATTTTGAGGTCGTATTGAATGATAAGATGGTTTTTGGCAGGAGTATCTCTTTGGGATTTTCCCAGCTTCCCGGCCAGCTCGAGCAGTGGCAGAAAAAGTTTGTTGAAGAGGTAAATCATTCAATCTATGCTTACCAGAATGAAATAATGGGCAAGGAGATTGATAAGATTATAATCAGCCAGCCCAGGTTAGTCGGCGATAGCCTGGATAAGGCTGTCCTGGAAAAGGAATTTGGCCTGCCAGTAGAAATTATAGACCAATTTAAGGATATCCCTTTTACCGAAGAAGGGGTGAGTTCTTATAACAGCCTGATCAGGACGGATCTATCTTTTGCCGGGCTGCTCGGCTTGGGCTTACCGGCTGTAGAGCATAAGATTGACCTTGTCCCCCAGGAACATCAGATTGGCAAGGCAGTGAAAGAAAAAGGCAAAGACCTTTATATTATGGGAATTCTGCTGGTGTTTATTCTGGTTGCTTTTTCCGGGGTGTTTTTGGGGAGGATGTATAATAAGGAGCGGTATTTGGGCCAGTTAAAGCAGCGCCTCGGAGAAATCCAGAATAAAACCAAGGAGCTAAATAGCATGATCCGGGGGATAGAGACAATCAAGGACCGGGTTTATACAAGGGGTATGTCGCTTAACCTTCTTTATGAGGTGCACCGCTCAGTCCTGCCTGAAATGTATTTAAACTCCGTAAGCTTTGACGGAAAACAAGAGCTGACTTTGCGGGGTGAGTCCAATGAAATGTCGGAGGTCTTTAACTTTGTTAATAAATTGGAAGAATCGGCGTATTTCCAGAACGTTAAGTCAAAATACGCGACTAAGCGCAAAGAGGGGGATAAGGAGATGACGGATTTTGAGATTTCCTGTCCTTTGGCGGATAAATATAAAATTACCGATAAATACAAATTATAAATTAAGCCATTATTGTATCCTTTTAGGCGAAATACTCAGGCAGTTATGATTATCTTCGCGTAAAGGGCGAATGGGAGTAAAAAATGGAATTCCTATCAAGGTTATCTAAAAAAGAAAGGCGCCTGTTTTATATCGCGGTGACGGTGGTGGCCGTTGTTTTTCTTGACAGGGTGGTCTTCAGGCCAGTTTTGAATAAGCTGGAAAGTTTTAACGGAAAGATTTCCCTGGAGGAAAAAAAGCTGGAGAAGTCATTGCTTATACTGGGGCAGGAAGCAGCCATAACGCAAGAATACAAGAAATTTGCTCAAAGCATAAAACAGGAACAGTCTGATGAAGAAACGATAGCCAGCCTGCTTAGCAGTATAGAAAAAATGGCCAAGAGTGTTTCTGTTTTTATCCTGGATATGAAGCCGGCCCCGGTAGAAAAAGCGGAGTTTTATAAAAAATACGCCGTAAAGATCGAAGCCGAGGCAAAAATCAGCAACTTGACAGATTTTATTTATCAACTGGAGAATTCTCCGAATTTACTCAGGGTGGCGGATTTCCGTATTACTCCCCAGAAAAAAGAAACTGTTTTAAAGATTAATATGACAGTTACCGAGGTTTTGATTAATTAAAAATCCGCGCGAACCCCTATCCGCCTAAAGCGCCTGAGTATAAATAAAAACCCCATGAAAGTATTGATCCAGTTTGAGAATAAGCCGCGTTTGTTTTCCGACCCTGAGTTTATTATATCCTGCTTTGACCCGTCTTTATTAGTTCTTAGTTTTAAGGAGATGGAGCGGGCGCTTTCTGCCGGATATCATCTGGCCGGTTTTTTTTCATATGAAGCAGGATATTGTTTTGAAAAAAAGCTGCAAAAGAGTAAGCTGTATGATTTTCCGCTGCTTTATTTTGGGGCGTATAAAGGCCCAAACCGCAATAAAGTTGAACTTTTGAGTCCTGCCTCTTCGGCAACGCCGCCGAAAAATATCAGTTTAAATATCAAACAAGATGAGTATTCTTTAAATATCAACACTATCCGTGATTGCATAGCCAAAGGCGACGTTTATCAGATTACTTATTGTATAAAACTATTATTTGAATTCGAGGGATGCGCTTTTTCTCTTTACAGGCGGCTCCTGAAAGAACAGCCGGTGCCATATCCGGCCTATATTGAAACAGATAAATTTCGCATCCTTTCTTTGTCTCCGGAACTGTTTATCAAAAAAGAATCCGGGCGCATATTAACTAAGCCTATGAAGGGCACCTGGCCCAGGGGCCGGGGTTTATTTTCGGATTTTCTTTCACCGCTGCGCTTAAAATATGATTCAAAGAACCGGGCGGAGAATGTGATGATTGCCGATTTGTTAAGAAATGACCTGGGAAGGCTGGGCCTTGGTATTAAAGCGCCTGCGTTATTTGAGGTAGCCAGGTATAAAACCTTGTGCCAGATGACTTCAACCGTAACGGCTGATATTGATAAAGACATATCCGTTTATGAGCTTTTTTCTTCGCTTTTTCCGTCAGGCTCGGTTACCGGGGCCCCAAAGGTAAGCGCTATGGAGATAATAAGCCGGATAGAGAAAGAAGAGCGCAAGATTTACACCGGAGCTATCGGTTATATAACCCCTGAAAAAGATATGTTTTTTAATATCCCTATCCGTACGCTTCTAATCCAGGGCACCTGCGGCCAGATGGGTATCGGCGGCGGGATAGTCTGGGATTCAACGCCTGCCGGAGAATGGAGCGAGGGGCTGCTTAAGGCGAAGTTCCTTACGGACTTTGCAGCAGAAAAAATGAATAGCTTTAGAGTCCCGGAAGAAGTATAATTTATACAAAGAGCTTGACTAATTTCCAAACCAATGCCTAAAAGAATATCCAAAGCGCAGCATTTACTTACCTTTATAGAAAAAAACCACGATGCCATAGTAGTTGTGGATAGATCCGGCCTTGTGCTTTTTGCCAATCCTGCCGCTTCAAGGCTCTTCTGCCGTGAAAAGAAAGAGTTAATTGGAAAGCCATTTGGATTCCCTTTGCCCGGAGACAGAATAGTTGAAATCAATATCCCCGGCAAGAATAAGGAAACCGGCATAGCGCAAATGCAGCAGATGCCTATAGAATGGCAGGGAAAGCGGGCGGTTATCTTATTCATACACGATATTTCTGAGCTCAAGAAAACAGAAATGCTTAAAGCTGCCATGGATGAGCGCAGGCGCATAGATAGGATAAAGAATGAATTTATCTCTAACGTTTCCCATGAACTGAGGACTCCGCTTACTTCTGTGAGAGAGGGGATAAGCCAGATTTTAGAAGGTTTTCTGGGCAAGACCACGGAAAAACAAAAGGAATTTTTATCCATGTGCCTTGAGGATATTGACCGGCTATCCAGGATTATTGACGGGCTGCTGGATATTTCCAGGATTGAATCCGGCAAGATCATTTTAAAAAAAGAAACACTGGATATAGCGGAATTGGCCAGGAGCGCGGTATCTTCTCTTTCCGTAAAAATAAAGAATAAAGGGCTGGAATTGATAGAGGATTTTCCTAAAGAGAAAATAGAAATATATGTCGATAGAGACAGGATTATTGAGGTGTTTATCAATTTACTGGGCAATGCTATCAAGTTTACTGATAAGGGCAAAATCGGCGTTTCCGTGAGAAATAAAGCCAAGATGGTAGAGTGCATTGTCTCGGATACCGGCAGGGGTATAGCTAAAAAGGACTTACCCAGGGTCTTTAGCAGGTTCCAGCAGTTTGGCCGCGTCTTTGGTCCCGGAGAAAAAGGCACGGGACTAGGTCTTTCTATTGTTAAAAGCATAATTGAATTGCATAAAGGACAGATCCGGGTAGAGAGTAAGTTGAATAAAGGGACAAAGTTTGTTTTTACTTTATTTAAGTATACTTCCAGGGAGCTGTTCAGGCAGTATGTGGTTGACGGCTTAAGGGAGGCAGTGCATAATGACGAGCCGCTTTCTATCTTTGTCTTCTATATTGAAGATTTTGCCGCGGTTAAGAAGGAGCTTGACAGTAAAAGGATCAGCCTCCTGATGAATAAATTTTATGAAATAATAGGCGGGCACCTGCGCCGCCAGGCTGATTTAGCGGTTAAAGATGACAGCGCGATTTTACTGGTGCTGCCGGTAACTAAAAACGAATATATCGGCAGCATACAAACCAGATTAACTCAAGCTCTCGAGGAATATTTATCTAAAGAAGGCCTGGATAAGAAAATAAGAATAGGATGCAAAACAGCGGGTTTTCCCAGGGACGGCTCCAACCCCGATGTATTATTTGATAAAATAAAAGAGGCGGTAGGTTAAGGCAGGAGGAATATGATGGCAAAGAAGATATTATTGGTTGACGATGAGCCCCATATAATTACAATGCTGGAAAACAGGATGAAGCATGAGGGCTATGAGGTAATTACCGCTTCTGACGGCCAGCAGGCTCTTCTAAGGGCGCAGAAAGAGAAGCCCGACCTTATTATATTAGACCTGATGCTTCCTAAGTTAGACGGCTATAAAGTCTGCCGGATGCTCAAATTTGATGAAAAATATAAACACATCCCTATAATTATGCTTTCTGCCCGGGCGCAGGAAACAGATAAAAAAATGGGTGAGACTGTCGGCGCAGACGGCTATATTACCAAGCCTTTTGAGCCTCAGGTATTGTTAGGCAGGATAAAGGACTTGATAAAATAGTGAGAAAGCCCGGATTAAAGATAAATCTTTTTATAACTAAGCAAATCTGCGGTTGTGACAGCCAGCCGGGCTGTTGCGCTGCTCTAGGGCAAAGTAAGAATGAGATAGCCGAATTGACGGGAGCGCTAAGGAAAATTACGCAGGTTGACACTAAGATAAATGATATAAGGGACATAAAGACTGCGGATGAGTTCCCCAAGGCAGCAGCCCTGTTTAAGAAATATGGCTACAACTGCCTGCCTATCGTTATGGTTGACGGGGAAATTGTGGCATATGGCATACCGGATGAGGAGTTTATCGTTAATTCCATAAAGAAAGTTAAACCCAGATGAGCAAATCCAGCAAGGTTTTATTATTTTTCTTAGGTTTTTTATGTATCAGCCGGCCGGTTTTCCCGCAGCTCTTAGGGCAGGATCAGCCTCCGGATCAGCCCGGTTTTGATAGAGAGATAAAGGTCAGTTTTAACGCCGGACTGAATAGCTCTATCGCTCAGGTAACAAATGAGTTTAAAAAACTGCACCCCAAGGTAAGTTTTATCAAGGATTCCGGGGCAACCCTCCTGTTAATACGCAAGATAACTGAACTTAATCAGGCGCCTGATGTGATATTTGTCGCGGATGCCCTGGCAATTAAAGACAGGCTGATGCCTGAATACGCGGATTGGTATATCAAGTTTTATGAAGACCGCATAGTGCTTGCGTATTCCGATAAGAGTCAATATACCAATGAAATAAATAGCCGGAACTGGTATCAGGTAATATCGCGTAACGGCGTGCGTTACGGTTATGCCAATCCTAATCTCGCTCCTGTCGGTTACCGCACGCTTATGGTTTGGCAGCTTGCGGATATATATTATAAGGAGAAAATAGGCGGTAAGACTATTTATGACAGCTTAAAAGACGCCTGCCCCGTTGAGAATATCATGCCGGATGTCGCCGAGCTTCTGCATCTGCTCGAGTCACTTTCGCTGGATTACGCCTTTGTTTATGAATCTACGGCTAAACAGCATAATTTAAAATATATCCGTTTGCCCAAAGAGATTGATTTAGGAAGCGATGAATTTAGCGAATTTTATAAACAGGCAAAGGTGGAAGTATCTAATAAGAAGAGCGCGCAAAAGGAAATTCTTTCCGGATCGCCGGTTACCTTTGGCTTGACCATACTTAAGGCAGCTTCCAATAATAAAGGGGCGGTAGAATTTGTTAAATTCTTTCTTGGGCCAGCCGGCCGCAAGATTCTTGATTCCAACTATCAGACGATGCTGGAACCTGCCCTGGCGTATAATATCAAGAATCTTCCGGATGAGCTCAAGCAATTTGTACTGCCTGAGGATATTGCCAAGTAAATGATATATCTGTTGTTGTCTGCCATCCTTTTATGCCTGCATTTTATTTTCTTCGCTTTCTTTGTTGACACAGGGACAAACGCTGTTATTTTAGCGGCGAATATTCTTTTTGCTTTTAACGGAGTCAAGGTTTACCGTAAAGAAAGCCTGAACAAGTTTATCCTCTATCTTTTCGGCTACCTCTTGCTTTTTGTTTTTGTCTTTCTGTTATCCAGGGCCAATCTTTTATTTGCTATTTTTGTTATCCTTTATAGCGCCGTTTTTAACATTGCTTATCTTTTGCCTTACTTAATAATTTTAATTTTCTCCGTGATTTTTGTCACTCCTTATTGGATGCAGGTTTTTATTTTATTCAGCGCTTTTTATTTCTTTGCCGCCAGTATCTATAGAAAGACATATTCTAAGTTCTTTGTTGTGTTGTTCTGCATAGGTTTTATTTCCATTCTTCTGATTATTTTCCCTATTTTATATATTTTCCTTCAAGTAAGCCCTCAGAGCCTTTTATTGGCTTTTAAGAATAATGAGTTCCAGCAGGCCCTGCTTAATAGCCTGGTTACTTCAGGAATAAGCACTTTGATAATCTTAATTTTCGGGGTTCCTTTCGCTTATGTCATGGCGCGTAAAGATTTTGCGGGCAAAGGCTTCCTGGATAATCTGATCAATTTGCCGATACTTATACCGCAGACTGTTGCCGGGATTGCGCTCTTAGTGGTATTAGGGCCTAAATCCCCGGTGGGTGAATTTATGTTTAAGAACTGCCGTTTAGCTATCGCAAACGGGTATTTAGGGATAATTGCCGCGCAGGTTTTTGTCAGCTCGCCTTTTTTGATCCGCAGCGCGATAACCGCTTTTGAGAGTATTGACCAGAGGCTGGAAGATGCCAGCCGTACGCTGGGGGCTTCGGAATTTAGCACTTTTATGCGTATCTCGCTTCCTCTGGCAGGCAGCGGGATCTTCAGCGGTTGTATTCTTGCTTTAGCCAGGGCATTAAGTGAGGTAGGCAGCCTTATGGTTATCGCTTATCATCCTATGACTGCTCCGATATACATATATGACCAATTTATCCAGTATGGCTTAAGTGAAATTCAACCCATGGCGGTTTTACTGGTAATCTCCTGTTTATGGGCGTTTATCGGCCTGCATTGGCTGCGCCACCAGCTGATAAAGAAAGGTTAATAAGGGTGTTTCTTAAAATCAACGGGTTTAATAAAAACTGGGATGGGTTTAGCCTGAAGGATATTTCTCTTGAAATAGAGGAAGGGCAGTATTTTGTCCTTTTGGGCCCCTGCGGCGCAGGCAAGACCTTACTGCTTAACGGTATCGCAGGTTTATACAGGCCTGATTCAGGAAATATTTTTATGCAGGGCTTAGAGGTAACTTTTTTACCGGCAGAAAAGCGTAACATCGGTTACCTTTTTCAGAGGGACGCGATTTTTACCCACTTAAGCGTTAAGGAAAATATCTATTACGGATTGAAGTATCATAAGCCGGATAAAAAATATTTAGATACGCTCTTTGAACTGCTGGATATCACAGATTTGCTTGGACGGCGCGATACAGTTAATTTAAGCGGCGGAGAGGCGCGTAAGGTTGCTTTAGCCAGAAGCCTGGCAGTCGGGCCGCGTTTATTATTGCTTGATGAACCTTTGTCTTTTTTGGACCCTTTAAGCCAGGAAAAGGTAATGCAGAGCCTTGGCGCCCTGAATAAACAAATAGGGCTTTCCATAATCCATGTAACTCATGATGTGCAGGAAGTAAAAAGCATCGCTAAAAATGCGGCAGTCTTATTTGACGGCTCAATCGTGCAAGCCGGCACAATGGAGAAGGTACTAAGGGACCCTTCGGATTTCCTGAAAGAAAAATTCTGGGGGTGCGGCCATGTTTGAGAGTTTAAAGTGGAAACTGGTTGAGCGGCCGATTTTGCCTATCGGAAACACCTACCTGGATGCTTTTGTGTTTCTTGTTTTTTTCGCCCTGTTATTCTGCGCCGGCATTGCCTTAAAAAGAAAATGGGGGATAAGGTTAAGGCCTTTTGTTCAGGCAGCTGCCTTTATCTTCTTTATTTTTATCGTACATAGATGTTTTTGCGCTCTTCGCGGGACAATATTCAGTTTTCAGGATATCGGAAAGAACGATTTAAATGTTTTTAACGGGCTTTTTATCTTTGTGCCCTTGATTGCCTTTACGCTTATGTTCGGCCGCATATTCTGCGGCTGGCTATGCCCGCTTGGTTCGATGCAGGAAACATTTTTTAGGCTGCCGTTTACAAAGAAATTTATGGTTGAACCGGCACCGGGGTTAAAACGCTTAAGGCTGCTGTTATTGATAATCATATTCTTGGCGGCGGTATTTTTATTGTTTAAATTCAAGCCGAAAACATTTTTCTTTGTCCAGAATATCGCTGCTTTTTGGGGGTTGCTTACCGTAATTCTTGCCGGCGGGTTTGTTTTAAACCAGGAGGCTGATCTTAAGTTAAAGAAGCTGCGTTATTTTTTGCTTCTTGGCTGGCTGGTTATTATTAGCCTGGGTATTTTTGTTACAGATCCGTGGTGCGCTTTATTCGGGAATGAAATAGATTATTCTTCATTGATTGCTTTTTTTGCCGTATTGGCTTCGGCTGTCATTGTCCCGATGGCCTGGTGCAGATATTTATGCCCTTTAGGCTCATCT
>JAQUSM010000100.1 GCA_028715095.1 Candidatus Omnitrophota bacterium | reverse complement strand
TTTAATTGCCCGGGATGCTGCTCTCAACCTGTTTTTATCTACAAGCACGGGGACTTGAGGAAGTTTTCTTTGCAGCATCTCGGGCTCATCACCCATGCCTTGCATACCCGGGAGCCTTGCGTCTCTTTTGTAGCCCCGGCTAAGCACCGCTATTTTATTGCCTCTCTGATTGAGTTTAACAGCCAGGTATTCCACAAGAGCGGTCTTACCTGTGCCTCCCAGAGTAATATTACCTACGCTGATCACCTTGCAATTAAGGCGCGCAGGATGCAGCCTGTAAAAAACAACCAGGATGCCCACAATCAAACCATAAATCAAAGAAAACACAAACAGCAGGCCCCTTAAAAATGCAGCTTGAGGCCCTTTTATTTTACCGGTAACTAAATTATAGAGATAGTCTCTCAATAAAAATACCCCGGATATCTAAATTACTTTAAAAAGCATTAAGAACCCGATGATAATAAACAAGGACGCGCCGATATAGCGGATCAGCTCCGGCCTGATAAATTTCGCCAAAACCGCTCCCAGGAAAACCGAGATTATCGTAACAATAACATAAGCCGATACTGAACCTAACCAGACAGAAACAGGCTTGCCGGTCTTAGCCGCCATGCCGATACCGACTATCTGGGTCTTATCCGCTAATTCCGCGAAGAATACCGCGCCAAAAGTAGCCAAAAAAATCTTCCAATCCATCCCCCCTTCTCCTTCCTGTAAATAAGTTTCTTTAAACAAATATAATAGCACACAAGGCGCATCCAGGCAAATGGTTTCAAGGATTAAAACGCTAGAATACCAATAAGATATGTAATTAAAGCGGGATATAACCGGAGATCTGATCGAGACGGTTAACTACGATATTGGCATTAGACAAATACTCTTTAGGAAGGCTGGTGGAAATAGCAATGCAGGGCATCCCTGCCCTCCTGGCTGAAATGATACCAAGGGGCGCATTCTCTATAACCAAACAGGCTTGCGGCTCAAGCCCCAATAGCTTGGCTGCCCTGAGATACGGCTCAGGATGAGGCTTGCCGTTTTTAACCTGGTTACCTGCTACTACGGCGGTAAAAAGGCTGCGCAGCTTAACCGGCAATATCCTTTTTACTTCATTGAGCGGGCTGCCTGTAACTAATCCCAGCATAAAACCCTGCTTCTTTAATTCCGCCAGTAATTCATAAGCGCCATGGAAGATATGGCGCTTAAAATAACGCTTAAATACCTTCTGGCGCAATCTAAATATCGCGCTTAAAACTTTCCGCGTCGGCTTGATCTTTTCGCGTTTTAACAGCCCCTTAAGGGTAGTCTCCCAGCGCTCTCCTTCTTGCGCGTAGACCTCAAAACAACTCACCCTCACACCCCAGGGCCTTAAGGCCTCATACCAGGCGATAAAATGATACGGCATAGAATCAACAATCACTCCGTCCATATCAAAAATAATTGCCTGCGGCTTCACTGTCAGCTTTTTCATATTCTTATAATTACTCGGAAGGCATAAAGGAAAGATTGCGTTCAATAAAATCAATGAGTTTCTGCTGTACATCGGCGGAGATGTTGCGGAATTCCACGCCGATACCCGGATACTCATGCGGCTGGACCTCTTTATCCGGAATCCAGACTACTACCGCCTCAAGCATAAGCTCTTCCTGTTTCGGCGCCAGCTTGATATTAAGCACTACTTCATCGCCAAGCTTGAATTTATCGCAGCCGAATATAAACGCGCCCACCGCGCTCAAGTTCAGTATATCCACTTTAAGGCAGCTTGGCGAACCATGTTTTTTAGTCTTCAATTCTATTTTTAAATCAATGGGCAGGCGCTTGAACCTGCGGCGCAGCTGCATCTTCTTGATATTCTCAATCGCCTTATCGTCCTTGAAACTATTCAAAGCCAGATCTTCCGTGGCGTAGGCCTCGATGACTCTATCCATACCCGAGACAGCAAATACTCCTTTAATATGCGCCGGGATATTCAGGAACTTCATTCTGCCATGGTTATTGGCAACCTCTTTATAAGCGATGACCACCACAGATATCCCCATATAATCGATACCTTCAACCTCCTCTAAATTACAAAGTATATCTGTATATCCTTCGCGCAGGCACTGGCCGACCACCTCCACAAGGTTTGCGGAATTTACATCTATACGGCCGGATAAATCTATAATGATTATGTTATCTTTCTGCCTTAGCTTAATCTCTAACATGCCAATTTAAATTCTATTGAAGGGCCCGCCTTTAATGTATTATGCACAGGGCAGTTTTTAATAAATTCCAACAAAGCCTTTTGCCTGCGCTCATCAAGCAGGCAAGATTTTAAATCTATCTCAACACCGATCTGCTTAAAACATAACACAGGCTCCTTAGAAAGCTCAGCAGTTACATTGACCTTAAAATTCTGCAGGTCTAATTTTGAACCTTCAGCGTATTTACGGATGTAAACACCGACGCAAGTTCCCAATCCGGCCAAAAGCGCATCCAAAGGGGTCAACCCCTTGCCTTTGGCATCCACGGTAAACTCACTTTCGCCAGCCTTAACCCTAAAAGCCATCTCCTGGTTATGCACAACTTCTATTCTATACATTTATCCCCCCTCTTCCTGCATATTAATAAACCCTGGCCGATTCATGCTTGCGCCAAAAATTAAAAAGTCCGATATTTTCTTTTACTGATATTGCCGGAGTAACCCTGACTTTACTTTTTGCCAGCCGCCTTAACTGCAGATTAGAAACCCGCAATTCATTAAAACCATAGCTCTTGGCAACTTTAATTGTGCAGCCGAAAACAATACGCCGGATCCTTGCCCAATGGCATGCCGCAAAACACATCGGGCACGGTTCGCACGTAGAATAAATAACGCAGCCGGACAAATCAACTTTTTTAAGCTTTTTACAAGCCCGGCGGATTGCCGTTATTTCGGCATGAGCGGTGATATCGCTATTTTTCCAGACAAGGTTATGGCAGCAGGCAATGACCTTGCCTCCTTTTACAATGCAGGCGCCAAAAGGAGTCTGGCCTTTCTTTACCCCTTCCTTGGCCTTTTCTATGGCCATGCGCATAAATTTCTCATCCTGCTTTTTTATCAACTTTTCACCTTGCCTTACTTAACAGTAAACCCAATATACAGGACAAAGATGTCCCTAAATTAACCAGGATAGTCATTGCGCACATCCTTTTAAGCAGCAGCCTGTTCTTATATGCCCCCCTGAGCATTAGAAATGCTACTGCCGCAGCGGCAATCAATACCGGAAAATAAAAAAACGCGCTCTCCAGTGCCAGGCCTTTAGTTAATGCCAGCCAAAAACTTACCGCCGCGCAAACAACAAGCAATGAATAAACAAAAGCTCCCTTTTCCTCTCCCAGGCGTACCAATAAATTTCTTTTAGATGCCTCTTTATCCGCCGGGTAATCCGGGTATTCATTAATCAATATTATATTTACTACGGCGCAGGCAACAGGCAATGACACAAAAAGAGCTAAAATATCAAACCTGGAAACCTGGATATAGAACCCGGCAAGCACAGCCAAAAAACCAAAACTATAAGCAATGAAGATCTCGCCTAACCCCCTGCTCACCCAGCGCAGGGGAGGCTTAGAATAGAATAACCCGCAGATTATTCCTGAGGCCCCCAATAAAAGGGTCCATTCCCCGGTTTTAAAATAGAACTGCAGGATTGCTCCTATTGCCAGGGCCAGCAAAACAACCGCGCGGATAAGAATTTTTACTTTTCCCCCGGGAATTAAATTCCTAACCAATACCTGGCTGCCGCCGCTAAACGGGTTTTTACCTAATGATTGTGCCAGGCGGTCTTCTTTAATATCATAGACCTCTCCGCTGTAATGTGCGGATAATTGTATAAGGATTGCACCCAATAAGCCCAGCCAGAAAACAGCCGGGCTAAATTGTCCAGTAAGCCGCCGGGCAAGCAAGGCGCCTAAAATATAAGGCAGAATAACCACGCTTAGGAATGGAAGGCGCGAAAGCAAAATCCAATATTTCATCACGTCAAATCCTTATTGTTGCTCCGGCGGATAGCTTTCGCCATACGCTCGTAAGCTTCCTGCACTGACTTACCTTCGGTAAGGTGGTCAAAGCAGACAGCGGCATACCCCTTGCGGTTTTTAATCTTAAAAATCTGCACTTTAAGATGGCCGATCCTCTCTATCATATTTATTTGCCTATATCTTCATTCCATATGCGCGGGTTATTTTTAATAAAATCCCGCATCAATTGTTTGCAATCCGCTGAATCTAAGTTGACAATTTTTACACCTCTTCTTTTTGCATAATTCTCAGGGCCTTTGAAAGTTTCATTTTCCCCGATTACCACCCTGGGTATTTTATAAAGCAGTATTGCGCCCATACACATATCACAGGGCGAAAGAGTGGAATAAATAACACATTTTTTATAATCTGCGCTTTTTAACCTGCCGGCATTCTCCAGGCAATCCATCTCCGCATGCAAGACCGCCGAATTCTTTTGTACGCGCCGGTTATGGCCCCTGGCGATAATTGAACTGCCTTTCACCAATACCGCACCGATTGGGATTCCCCGCTCAGTCAAACTTTTCTTCGCTTCTTTAATCGCCTCCTGTATGAATTTGTCCATAAGCACCTAGCGCGATATTTTGATTATTTTATATTTCAAGAGCCCGGCCGGGACCTTTATTTCCACAACCTCATTTTCCTTATGCCCCAACAGGCCTG
>JAQUSM010000099.1 GCA_028715095.1 Candidatus Omnitrophota bacterium | reverse complement strand
ATGGCTCCGGCATTAATGCTTTTATTTTTATCCGGGATAATCAGGTCCGGGTCAAATTCAAGTTTAGTGCCTAAACCATTACATTCAGGGCATGCCCCATAAGGGGAGTTAAAGGAGAAATTCCGCGGGTTAAGCTCGGCATAGCTTATACCGCAATTAGCGCAGGCATACTGCTCGCTGAAGACCTGATCTCCGGATACTCCCGGCTTAGCGATGATAACCGTGCCCTTGCCTATTTTAAGGGCTGTCTCTACGGAATCCGTAAGCCGTTTTAAATTACCCGGTTTAATATTAAGACGATCAACCACCACTTCTATATTATGGGCTTTATATTTAGCTAATTTTATCTCCGCGGGCAGCTCATAGATTTTGCCGTCTACCCTGGCGCGCACAAATCCTGATTTTTGGATCTGCGAAAAAATATCTTTATGTTCCCCTTTTTTCCCCTGGATCAGGCCGGCAAGCACCTGGATATCATTATTTAACTGAGAACTCATAATCAGCTCGACTATCTCCTGAGCGCTTTGGCTTTTAATAAGCCGGCCGCATTTATAACAATAGACCTTTCCTATCCTGGCAAACAACAGCCTCAGGTAATCATAGATCTCTGTTTGCGTAGCGACAGTGGAACGGGGGTTTCCGCCGGCAGAACGCTGCTCAATAGCAATCGCCGGGGATAAACCGGAGATAAAATCCACGTCAGGTTTCTGAAGCTGCTCAAGGAACTGGCGGGCATAGCTGGAGAGGCTTTCCACAAACCTGCGCTGGCCTTCGGCATAAATCGTATCAAAGGCCAGGCTGGATTTTCCGGATCCCGATAAACCGGTTACAACAATCAGTTTATTGCGCGGCAGATCAAGGTTGATATTTTTAAGGTTATGCTCCCTTGCGCCGCGGATAATTATGTTTTCGCTTTTCATTGATTTAATTATAGCATAAAAAAGTAAGCCCCCGTAAAATTAGAATGATTAATCCATTTATACAGGGGCATTACTTTTTTTTAAAGCCGGAAAGTTACTTCTTTTTCTTCTTTCCGCCTCTTTTCATCTTAGCGCAGGAAACATCACCCTTCTTGTCCAAGAAATACAAGTAACCTACTTTTCTTTTAATACCGCATTTGGCTACCTTCTTGGGGCTACCTCCCTTTTTAGAGCCTCTGGCCATCTTGGCGCAAGAGACATCACCCTGCTTGTCAATATAATAGAGATAACCTTTTTCCCTCTTTACTCCCACCTTCATTACTTTATCTGCCATTTTCTGATTCACCCCCTTTCTTTTTATTGATTATGTTCCAATCTTTATCGGCTGCAAAATCTGTTTTAAAGTCGCGATTGCCGAAAGCACCGCCAAAAAACTGGTCTTGGGATTTTGCGGATGCAGGATATTCTCGGTACGCGTAAAGATTTTTGCCGCCCTGGATTCAATCTCGATTTCGTGGATATTCTTATTGACCGATGGGCTGGCGATTATACGCACCCGGGTTTTACGCATGCCTATTCCAGCTAACCCCAGGACTGCGGCGACATTAATATTCTGCGGAAAATATTTTACCGCCTGGGCTGCGCTGCCGCTAAACAACACTTTATCCTTTTTTAAGCCCGCAAGCTTAAAATGCCTGGCCACATATTCAACTCCGCTAAAGGCATTAGGGTTTTTACGCGTGGTTAAAGTTACCTTGCGCACCCCGGCGATGTTGGCGGCTTTTAAAGCATCCACTCCGGAAATAGCCCCGCTGGGGAAATAAACCATAGCGTTATTTTTCCTGGATAACGCATATAATTCATCTAGATGCCCAACCATACCGCCTACGCTCATAACCATAATTTTACAGCCGGCAGATAACGATTGCGACGCTATCTCCCAGGAGGCCCCGGCGGAAGAAGCCTCAATCACCAATTCCGAACGCTTGATCAAGCTCCTTAAGCTATCGGCGCACAATTTTTTGCTGCCGGTTAGTTTCCCGGAAAGCGCCTGGGCTTTTTGCGGCTTTATATCATAAAGGGCTGCCAAAGAAGCATCTTTACGCAGGCCGGTAACTATCTCTTTTGCCAAAGAGCTGCCAATTGCCCCGCAACCAACAATCCCGATTTTAAGCCGCCTGCGCCTGTTCATTTCAGATATGCTCAATAATTATATTATCAATAAGCCTGGTCCTGCCGATCTTGACCGCTAAAGCAATTAAAGTTCCCGGAATAATTTTCTTTACCTCTTTAAGCTGCTCCTGTTCAACAATGGCAATATAATCAATCCTGGCCAGCTTATTCTTTTCAATAAGCTGTTTCATCCTGCTTATTATCCTGGCGGCATTACGCTGGCCGTTATTGACCATGCACTGCGCAAGCCGCAGGGCCTTGTATAAAACAAGCGCGACGCTCCTTTGATCTTTACTTAGATAAGCATTACGTGAACTTAACGCCAACCCGTCTTCCTGACGCACTGTAGGCATAACTTTTACCTTAACCGGAAAATTCAAATCTTTAACCATCCTGGAAATAATAATCGCCTGCTGGGCATCCTTTTGCCCCAGGTAAAGCGTATCCGGAAGCACGATATTAAGCAGCTTGGCCACAACTGTCGCCACCCCCCGGAAATGCCCGGGCCGGCTGTGCCCGCAAAGAAGGCCGCTCAAAGGTTCCACGCTGACAAAAGTAGAATATCCCTGAGGATACATATTATCCTTATCCGGCAGGAATACAAAATCCACTCCCAGCTTACGGCAAAACCCGGTATCCTGCTTAAAGCTGCGGGGATATTTTTTGAAATCCTCACCCTGCCCAAATTGCGCCGGGTTAACAAAAATACTCACTACCACGATATCATTTTCTTTGCGCGCCTGCTTGATCAGGCTGAAATGCCCGGCGTGCAAAGCCCCCATCGTAGGGACAAAACCTATATTTTTTTTAAGTTTCCCGGCCTTTTCTGTTATGGCGATAAATTTCCCGGGGTCAGAGATAAGCTTCATAAGACTTCCAATAATGGTTTAATTACAAAATCCCGGCTGAACATCCGCGGATGCGGGATTGTTAATATTTTACCGCGCCTGACCTTATCCGAGTAAAGAAGGATATCCAGGTCAATTACCCTCGGGCCAAAGCGTACAGTCTTTTTCCTGCCCATCAGGATTTCAATTTCTTTTAATTTTTTAAGCAAAGCCAAAGCGGATAATTTTGTGTCTATTTTTAACGCGGCATTTAAAAATCTGGGCTGACCTGCGGGCCCGCCGGCAGGAGAACTTTCCATAATCCCGGATTCTTTAAGCACCCGTGTATTCCTTAACGCGTTGATCTTTTTAACAGCCAATTTTATATTCTCTCTGCGATTACCCAAATTTGTACCTAAACCAAGATAACAAACCGCCATTAGGATATCTTCTTTATGCGTTCCAGGGCCTCTTTTATCCGTTCTTGCGATACGGTAAGGGCCATACGGATGTAGCCTTGGCCATACTTGCCAAAACCTACTCCGGGAGTAACCACTATATCAGCTTCCTTAAGCAGCTTAGCGGCAAAACTTATAGAATCCGCTTTAACAGGAATTTTTATCCAGACATAAAAGGTAGCCTTCGGCTTTATAGCCTTCCAGCCCAGAGCGGAAAGCCCGTCAACCAAAACATCCCGCCTCTCCTGATAAAGCTCGCACATGGATTTTAAGAAATCCTGGGGCCCCTCGATAGCTGCCACACCTGCCAGTTGGACCGCGGAAAATATCCCGGAATCGATATTGGATTTTACCTTGGCCAGGGCGGAAATTAATTGCGTATTCCCGCTTGCCCAGCCAATACGCCAGCCGGTCATATTATAAGTCTTTGACAAAGAATGGAACTCAATTACCCTTTCTCTTGCTCCAGGAAACTCCAGGAGACTGGGTGCTTTATACCCGTCATAAGTCATTTCAGAATAAGCCAGATCTGAAATAATTATGATCTTATTTTTAGCGGCAAATTCAATAAGCTGGCGGTAAAAGTCTGCGTCAGCGCAGGCATTCGTGGGGTTGTTAGGATAGTTGACAAAAATCATCTTCGCTTTCTTACGGACTGACAGCGGAATCTTCTTTAAATCAGGAAGAAAGTGATTTGATTCCAATAAAGGCATGATATAGGGCAAGCCTCCTGCCAGAATCGTACCGCCTTTATAAGGAGGATAACAGGGATCAGGGACAAGGCAGATATCCCCGGGATTTAGAAAAGCCAAAGGAAAATGCGCGATGCCTTCTTTTGAACCGATCAACGGCAATATTTCTGTATCCGGATTCAAGTTAACATTAAACCTGCGTTTATACCAACCCTGGATCCCCCGGCGCAAAGCAGGCATACCCTGATCAAGGGCATAACGGTGGTTGGCAGGATCCCGGCTGGCTTTATTCAAAGCTTCAATAATAAATGCCGGTGTAGGCTGGTCCGGGTCTCCGACTCCCAAATCAATAATATCCCTTCCTTCCTGGCGCGCCTGGCGTTTGGCTTTATCGATCTCTAAAAATAAATACGGCGGTAATGACTGTACTTTTTTCGAAAGTTTAAACATATTTTTCAATAGCTCCTTTACCCGCTACTTTAAAACATCTTGCATGGAATAAAGCCCGGCTGGTTTTTGAAAAATCCACTTGGCTGCTTTTAAGGCGCCTATGGCAAACAGGTCGCGCGTATGCGCCTGGTGCTTGATTTCAATACGTTCAGAGTTGCCGCAAAAAATTATCGTGTGATCTCCC
>JAQUSM010000098.1 GCA_028715095.1 Candidatus Omnitrophota bacterium | reverse complement strand
CTAAATCATATGCCCTGGGCCGGGAAAGGCCTTTATTCATCAAGGCAATTAAAACCCGCTGCGAAAAGATTAACCCGCGCGTTTTTGCCAGGTTAGAAAGCATATTATCCGGATAAACCTTCATCCCTGAAACCACCTCAATGAATTTATTCAACATATAATCCAAGGCTAAAGTAGAATCCGGGAAAATTATGCGTTCAACCGAAGAATGACTGATATCCCGCTCATGCCAGAGGCAAACATTCTCTAAGGCTACCTGGGCATTCGCGCGTAAAAGCCGGGCTAAACCACAGATGCGTTCGCAGATTACCGGGTTACGTTTATGCGGCATAGCGCTTGAACCCTTCTGGCCTTTACCAAAAGGCTCTTCCGCCTCTAAAACCTCGGTTTTTTGTAAATGCCTGATTTCGGTAGAGAATTTTTCCAAAGAAGCGCCGATAACCGCCAGGGTAGCTATATATTGTGCGTATACATCCCTTTGTATTACTTGTGTGGCGATATTCACCGGTTTTAAACCCAGTTTTTTACAGACATAACTTTCTACAAACGGCTCGATATTTGAATAAGTGCCTACGGCTCCGGAAAGTTTTCCTACGCAAACTCCGTCTCTGGCTTGTTTTAAACGCGCCAGGTTCCTGGTTGTTTCATCAAACCAGAGCGCAAGCTTTAGTCCAAAGGTAGTCGGCTCAGCGTGCACTCCGTGCGTGCGGCCGATACAAGCCATATCCTTATAAGCCCTGGCTTTTTTCGCCAGAATCCGTAATAGTTTCTCTAAATCTTCAATCAATATTTCAGAGGCGACTTTTAACTGCACCCCCAAGGTGGTATCCAGGATATCAGAAGAGGTAAGTCCCATATGCAAATACTGGGCGTCTTTTCCTATATATTGGGCCACATTAGAGACAAAGGCCACAACATCATGTTGTGTCTTTTCTTCAATTTTATTAATCTGCTGGATGTTAAAACGGGCTTTTTGCTTGATACGTTTTACTGCTTGCTGCGGGACGATTTTTTTCTGAGAATAGGCCTCAAGAGCCAATATCTCAATGGAGAGCATAGTCTTAAACTTAAACTCCTCCTGCCAGATTCCCTTCATTTGCGGCAGGCTGTAACGTTCAATCATCTTTTCTCCTTCTTAATCTTTAGGGGAATATATTATAACAGAAAAACTGTTTTTGGCAAACAAAAATGGTACAACCTAAAGACGTTTTATATAAATATTTGAACATCTTAAAGTTACGAAACAATTCTTTTTCTGAGTTTAAATAATTGTTTTACAACTCGAAGTGAATAGGTAAGTTATGTAAAACGTCTTTTGCTTTTTAAGATCTCTTTTAGAAATTTTATATCATTCTGGATTATTTCAATATTCGCCATTTTGAGATTTGGCATTAGCGTGGGATTTTGTTCATAATGAAGTTTTGCGCCCTCTAGCAATCGGATGCGATGCCTCAACAAATCAATTAAACCTTGTTCTGTATTCTTCCTACCTGTATTTTTCCTCATAGCTCTGGCCTTTATGCTTCGGCGACACGATGCAGGATTTCGGAAATAAAACTCTGGTATTTGAGCCCTGATTTTCTCGCTTTTTGCTTAATGGTTTTCAAATCGTAGCTATTTAAGCGTATATTTAACACAGCGTCTTTCTTCCTACGCTCAAGAGCCTCAACAATTTCATTATACTCTACCTTGCCTACTGGAACAAATTCCTCCAAGTGGTCCTCAATCCAGCGTTCCTGTTTAGTTAATTTTATTTTTCTCATCGCGCCTCCTATCTTTATAAATCTTTTACGGCACCGCCCATACATATCCCTTATATTCGTATGCTAGAACCATTTGATTATCTCGACTGGGGTTCCTATGCAAACAGGGGAGTATTGACTACGGCGAATTAAAGCGGAAAAGGACTACGAAATAATTGTTTTGTAACTCAAGGAATATAGGTGGGTTATATAAAACGTCTTACATCCTATTAAGGCGTCGAGCCGGCATAGGTAGAACAACCCGTATGAGCCCAACCCGCTGGCGTACACAGGTCTATACTCTGCGACATCCACTGTTGGCAATATATAGAAAAGCCCCCCGACACTATAGTCCAACACGTGCCACATGGACAAGATGAGTAGGCATCTTGCCATGAAGCTGAACCGTTAGCATCTGAAGTAAGCACTTTCCCTAAACTCTGTGTGCCGTCTACTATTCTAACTCCTCCTACAACATGTAGCTTAGCCTGCGGGCTCATTGTCCCTATGCCTACATTTCCTTTAACCCAGACATCTCCGGGGCTGGCAGGCACATCAGCAGAAGTAAGATTACCATCACCGCTATTATCACCCACGCCTAACATATTTGTCTGCAGAGAATTATAGCTTCCATAGGGAGAAGGATAATAAGTCGTAATGGTAATGGACTCTTCGGCAAAAGATAAGTTAAAAATCCCAAGGATAAAGATAAATAAGAATTTCATCCTTTTCATAAGTTGGCCCTCCCTTCTACTATTATCTGCTTGCACTTTTTTACCCTTCAAATATAATATTCCATTTTGGAATATTATTGATTTAAGTGTAACATACCATCCTTGAGGTGTCAATGGATAAAACTATTTTTACGAAAAGCCACAAGGACCTAGTCAACCGCCTAATCAAGGCCCGTAAAGCTGCAAAGCTTCGGCAAATAGACGCGGCTAAGAAATTGGGCAGGACGCAATCTTATATTTCGAAAATAGAGGCAGGCCAACGCCGTATTGATACTGTGCAATTAAAGGAATTCGCATCAATCTACAAGAAAAATCTGCAGGACTTCATTTAATAATCCCCTCATCGCAAAAACTGAAGTAATTCCCGTTACCTATAATTATATGGTCAAGGCATTTTATAAGCAGCGCCTCCCCTGCCGTAACTAATTTCTTAGTAAACTCCCTGTCCTGCGGGCTTGGCCTGGGGCTGCCGGAAGGATGATTATGCACGCAAATTATAAAAGATGAATAATTCTCCAGCGCCTTTTGAAAAATTTCCCTTATTATGGGATTTGCCTGGTCTACCGAGCCTTCCCCTATTTCTACTATATTTATAATCCTGTTTTGCGTGTTCAAAAGTAAAACCTTAAATACCTCCTTCTTCAAATCCTGCATACGCGGCATAAGGATTTCTACGATATCCGCCGAAGATTTTATTTTCGCACGGTTTTCTTTTACCCTCTCTTCGCTAAACCTTCTGGCTATCTCAATAGCTGCTTTTATCTGGCTGATCTTGGCATCACCCAGGCCCCTTAATTGTTTCCAATGGCCCAAATCCTGCTGCCCCATATTGCGAAAACTTCTGAATCTCTGCAAAATCTTTCTCGCCAGGTCCATGGCGCTTTCTCCTTTTACTCCCGTCCTTAAGATAATCGCCAGCAATTCGGAATCGCTTAAAGTATGCTCTCCGTTTTTCAACAATTTCTCCCTGGGCCTGTCCTGCTTTGGCCAATTATTTATAGGCATAGCGCTCTCCCCTTTTTAATAATTGACGGCGCAATGAGGGTAATCTAACACAAAAAAAACTCCGCCGGGTTTAACCAGCGGAGCATTTGAGACAAAATATCTTTTTTAGATTTCTTTAGTTAATTTTCTCCAGCGCTTTTCTGATGAATTCTTTAAACAAAGAGTGCGCTTTATCAGGCTTAGACTTAAACTCCGGATGAAACTGCACCGCGATAAAATATGGATGGCCCTTGATCTCAATTATCTCAACCAGGCCTTTCCCGGGATTAACTCCGGAAAGGATCATCCCCTTGCTTTCAAACAGCCTCCTGTATTTATTGTTAAATTCGTACCTATGCCTGTGGCGCTCATGGACCAGGCTTTTCCCATAGACTTTGAAGGCAAGGCTGTTTTTCTTAATCCTGCAGGGATAGGCGCCTAAACGCATCGTTCCTCCCAGGTCCTTAAGCTTCTTCTGCTCCTGCAGCAGGCTGATTACCGGGTATTTTGTTTGCTTGAACTCCGTTGAATTGGCAGCTTTCAGCCCGCAGACATTCCTGGCAAACTCAATTACCGCGCACTGCATACCCAAACAAATTCCTAAAAACGGGATTTTATTTTCCCGCGCGAATTTAATCGCCCTGATCTTTCCTTCGATACCCCGGTAACCAAAACCTCCGGGGACCAGGATCCCTGAAACCCCTTCCAGCGCATCCTCAATCTTAGCTTTCTCTAAACTCTCGGAATCAATCCTCTTTATTTCCACCCTGGCGTCATTATGGATGCCGCCGTGGATGAGCGCTTCATAGATGGATTTATACGCATCCTGTAATTCAATGTATTTACCAATCACGGCAATGGTAACTTTATTCTTCGGGTTAAGCACCCTGTTAACCACGCCCTTCTCCCATTCCTTAAGGTCTGAAAACTTACAGATTAACTTAAAATGGCTGAGGATTATTTCATCAAGGATCTGTTTCTTAAAAACAAGGGGCACCTGATATATGGAGGCCATATCGGGAGATTCGATAACCGCTTCTTTTCTCACGTTACAGAATAAAGATATTTTTTCCTTAACGCTGTCGGTAAGCGGCTCTTCGGTGCGGCAGACCAATACATCCGGGATAATGCCTATCTCGCGTAAAGTACCGACGCTGTGCTGGGTAGGTTTTGTTTTTACTTCGCCTGATGCCTTTATAAAAGGCACGAGGGTCAGATGGATATAAAGAACATTGTCATAACCCATATCCAGCCTGAACTGCCT
>JAQUSM010000097.1 GCA_028715095.1 Candidatus Omnitrophota bacterium | reverse complement strand
GGAAACCGTGAAACAAACGGGCAGAAAGAAATAAAATACTTATTCTCTAAAATTACCCTGGACTTATCTTGAATCTCCTGGCGGATTATATCGCAAAATATGCAGCGCTCGCGGTAATTATAATAATTACGCGCGCCGTGTATCTCCTCAAGAGCGTTCTTGGGCACCATGGGTAGGGCCACCAGCTGCGTATGCGGATGCTCTAAAGATGCCCCTGCGGCCGGCCCATAATTACGGAATACCATTATATATTTAAAACGGCTGTCCCTTTTTAAATCCGCCGCCCGCACACAGCACATCTTCAGGTAACTTTCAATCTCTCCCTGCAGGAGCTCGGGTATATCTTTATTATGATACGGGCTTTCCACTAAAACTTCATGCGCGCCTACGCCGTTTGACATATCGTAAATACCTATTCCCCTGCGGTCAAGCTCGCCTTCAATCTGCAAAGCGGGAAACTTATTCGCCACCACCCGAACCTGCCAACCCGGAGTGTTTGCTCCGGTGGAAGGGTCGCGAAAACAGCTTATTTCAGGAGGAGTCATAAACTCATTGCCGTAACAAAAAGGGCATAATCCGCCCGATGGAATATACTGCTCATATTCAAAATCCTCCGGCTTGCTCGGATGTTCCGTATCCACGATTACCCATCGGCCTACAACCGGGTCCCTTCTTAATTCTGCCATATTAAACTACTACCTCTCTTAAAAATTTAGCCGTCTCTTCAGGCGGAAGCGGACAGATATAAAAACCCGTGCCCCATTCAAAGCCGGCGACCTTGGACAGCCGCGGCATAATCTCAATATGCCAATGATAATCCTGGTCAATAGTCTTCCAATAACCTATCTTCTGCCTGCGGAATGGCGCCGTATGGATTATATAATTATAATCCGGGTCGTTTAACCCTGTCTTTAATTTTGAAAGTACGGTCTTAAGCACATGGGCCAGACGCCTTCTGGAATCCGCGTCCATGCAAGTATAATCACAACAATGTTTTTTCGGCAGGATCCAGGTCTCAAAAGGAAACCGCGCCGCAAACGGGGCTATCGCTACAAAACCGTCAAATTCAGCGATTACGCGTTCTTTCTGCGTCAACTCCTGCGTTATCAAATCACAAAATACGCAGCGCTCATGATACTCGTAATACTGACGCGAACCGGCCAACTCTTCTTTTACGCGTTTGGGGTTAACCGGGGTAGCGATCAACTGCGAACGGGAATGCCTGATCGAGCCTCCTCCGGAACCTTTGCCGTAATTTTTAAACACCAAAACATATTTAAGCCGGTGATCTTTTTCTAAATCAATTATCCTTTCGGAATAACAATTAAGCACCTTAGTGATCTGCTCTTCGCTCAAATCCGCCATATTGGCGATATGCTGGTTGGTTTCAATGACCACTTCATGGGCACCCAGGCCGTTCATCACGTCATACAAACCGTTACCGCGTCGGTCCAGGTCCCCTTCAACCCTTAAAAAAGGCGCGATGCTGGGGACAACGCGTAAATCCCAGCCCGGCCCGTTGCGCGTAGAATTATGCGGACGGATAGCGTAAATCTCCGGAGGAGTATTAGCTTCCTTGCCTTCGCAGAATGGACAAGCGCTATGGTCGTCGGGCTCTTTATGGCCCTCAAACTGGTCTGGCCTGCGGGCGCGTTCAGTGGCAATAATAACCCACCTGCCTATAATCGGATCTTTTCTTAATTCTGGCATAGAAATAAATTATAGCAGAACTTCCTTAATTTACAATAAATTTATATCCCCATCATTGCGAGGCAAATCTCACTCTAATATATCTCCAACCTTAAGCTTATGCCCGATGATAAAATTCTGGCCGGACATACGCTTGCCTGCTTCCAGCTGCAGTTCCTTAAGGTTCAAAAACCCCCTGCCGCAAGCTACAATAATTTCATGCTTATCCGCCCTGACCACCTCGCCGGCAGCAGGCTTATGATTTGGGAATATCGGCAGGACATCCGCCTGGAATATTTTAAGAATTTTGCCGCGGTAACAGGTAAAAGCTCCCGGCCATGGCAAGACCCCCCTTATCTGATTATGGATATCTGCCGCGGAACCGCTCCAATCAATCAAGCCGTCTTCTTTCTTAAGTTTTGGCGCAAGGATTACCTTATCTTCATCCTGCTCTAACAGCCGGTAGCTCCTGCTGCCAATCATCCTAAGGGCCTCCATCAACAGCTCTGCCCCTAAATCTCGCAGCTTTTCTTCAAGGCTTATCGCGCTATCGTTTTCTTCAATTTTTATTTCCTTCTGCAGTATAACCGGGCCCGAGTCTACTTTCAGGCTCACATATATAATGCTTATCCCGGTCTTCTTCTCCGCGTTGATTATCGCCCAATTAATAGGAGCTGCCCCGCGGTAGCGCGGCAGCAGCGATGCATGGATATTAACCGGCATGATCTTCGGAATATCCAGGACCTCCTGTGAAAACACCTGGCCATAAGCCACAATGACAAAAAGCTCAGCTTCCAGTTTTCTTAAAAAATTTACACTTTCCTTAGATTTGATATCTTCCGGTTGAAATGTTTTAAGCCCCGCAGCAACAGCCGTGCTTTTTACGTCAGTTCCGGCAACATGCAAATGCCTGCCCTTCTTCTTATCCGGCTGGGTAACCACGCAAACCAACTCATGGCTGCTTTTAATCAAAGCTTCCAGCGCGGCAACCGCAAAATGCGCGCTTCCGAAAAAAACAATCTTCATTTTATTACCCCTTACCTTATATATAGCTAAACAGGATCAATATCAACCGTCACTATTATACCTGAAAAATGGCCTTCTTTTAAGTGCAATTTTAGGAAATGGCTTGCTTTCTCCGGGCTGGATGTGCGCATTAATATCTGGTAATAGAAATTCCCGCGCAATTTAGCCGGCTGCCCGGGATTAAGCGAGAGCATCTTTATACTGGAGGTTTTAATCAGGCTCAACCTTTCAAATAAATCATGGGCGCTTTTCTTAACCTTCTCCAGGTTTATTCCCCTGAGTTTTATCAAAAGCATATGCTTATAAGGAGCAAGGTTTAATTGTTTGCGCTGCTTCAGCTCTTCTTGCAAAAAAAGCTGCGGGTCATTCTTGATTATGGCCTGAAAACAATGATGGTTAACGTTTACGCTTTGAATAATCATTTTCCTGGAAGTCAAGCTGGCCAGGCCCATAAGCAGGCCAAAAGTCTTCTCCGCTGCGCGGAAATCCACCCGGTTGAGGGAATTATCTATCGCCATTACCCCTATCAAATCAAACTTCAAATCCTGGTGCTTGATTACCGAGCTGGTAGAAACAAAAATATCTACATTCATACGCGCCTGCGGGAAGATCTTGGCCAATTCACTCTCCACCTTTTCTGTGCCAATCCCGGAGTATTTAATGTAACCGGTATTGCAGGCCGGGCAAATATTAGGCACATCCATCTTAAAATTACAATGATGGCATTTTAATTTATCTTCATCAAAATGGAATACCAGGTTGATATTGCAGCGCGGGCATTTTAAAGCCGCTCCGCAATTATGGCAGGCAGCGCTGGTGGCAAAACCCTTGCGTTCGATAAACAACAGGACCTTTCCCTTCTCGCTCAAGGTTGTATAAATCGCATCAGCCAGGAACTTTGAAAATATAAGTTTGCTTTTTCTATCCGCGTATGAAAGCCGGCGGGCATCGATAACCTTGACTTCAGGATAAACTGCCCTATCCGGGATAACTTCAAATTTAAGTTTACCTTCTTGCGCAAGATAAAAACTCTCAAGAGAAGGAATCTGGCTGCCCAAAACAACCTTTGCGGCGCAAATCTCCCCGCGCATCAACGCGACTTGCCTGGCGTGATAATGCGGCGCCTGCTCCTGCTTATAAACCTGCGCCTGCTCCTGGTCAATTATAATTAAACCCAGGTTGTTTACCGGAGAAAAAATATTTGAACGCGTCCCGACAACAACACAGCACTGCGCCTGCCTGATCTTTTCCCAGCTCTTAAGCTCATCCGGCTGCTTGCGGAATGTTAAAAAAACCTCCGCGCCTGAATCTTTCTCAATCAGCTCTTTAGCTTTTTCTGCCTCCGGGATATCACTGAACAAAACAATCGCTGAGCGTTTAAGGGCCAAAGCTTCTTTAATCTCCCTTAAATAAACCGGCATCCGCTCAACCCCCTGCACAAAAAGCGCGTCATTGCGAGGGCGCGAAGCGTCCGAAGCAATCTCGTCATCGCTAGGCGCCGGAGCAATAGCTACCTCTTTTCCTTTCCTTAATTCATCCGGAAGCGCTGTCTCAATTGCCTCCCCCCAGGAACAACAGTAATATTCAGACAGCCTCCTGGTCAATAACAGCATCTTTTTATCTAAGACAGCTGCCGTATCAATAAGCGCTGAAATTTCTTTTATTCTTTTGATCCTGGTTTTATTACTTAAGGCGGTTACGTAGGCTACTTCTTTTTTGTTGCGGAAATTTACCCATACCCTTGTTCCGATAGAGATTTTATTTTCTAAATCCTGCGGGACCAGGTAATCAAACGGCCCGTCAATAGGCAGGCCTAATACAACCTTAGCGTATAACACTGGATATCTCCCGGCAGGCAAGCGGCTTGGCAGCTTGAGCGATATTCTTTTTTAAACCTTCTAGCCTCTGCGGGTCGTTTTTTAGCTCAACAACCAGCTCTTTGATCCGCCTGATATTTTTTGGCGCCCGGCCCACTCCATAGCCGGACAAAACCCTGATATTCTCCTGCTCCTGGCCGGGTATTGCCGATA
>JAQUSM010000096.1 GCA_028715095.1 Candidatus Omnitrophota bacterium | reverse complement strand
ATTTTCGGCAAGGGCCTACAAGTATAGGTTTACCCAGGATCTTAAAATCTGCAAGCCTTTTTATAATTTCAAGGTTTTGTCCGGGAGTTTTACTGAATCCGATTCCGGGGTCGATGATTATTTTATCTGGTTTTATGCCTGCGCATTCGGCGGAATCAACAGAATTTTTCAGCCAAAAGGCGATATCTTCGATCAAGGATTTATACGCAACCTTATGCTGCATATTCACCGGCTTTCCAAGCATATGCATAATAATCACCGCGGCTTTATGCCTGGCAGCTATCTTAACCATACGCTTATCTCTTAAGCCGGAAATATCATTAATTATCTGCGCCCCCGAGTCCAGGGCAGCCTGGGCTACTTCTGCTTTAGTGGTGTCGATAGAAATAGGCGCAGGTATGCTTTTAGCCAGTTTCTTCAATACCGGTAAAACCCGCCTTAACTCCTCTTTAACGCTGATGCTTCTTGCTCCGGGCCGGCTGGATTCTCCCCCAAGATCAATAATATCAGCTCCGTCTTTTAGCATAGTTTCCGCTTTTTCCAGAGCCAATCCGGGGTAATCACTGGATTTAATACCGTATAAACCATCTCCGCTGAATGAGTCCGGGGTTAAATTAACAGCCCCCATGATATAAACCTTACCGTTAAAATTTAGAGAACCTTTTTTGAGGGGTAAAATAAATTTACCCCGGGCGTATTTCTTTATATTGCTGTCCAGCTCATCGGCAAGTTTGCTCAAACCGAATGGCTGAAGTCTTAATTTGAGGATAAGAGAGCGAAGCTGGCAGGATTGCCCGATAATAAGGCAGCCGGTATTTTTTGTTTTGCCGGTAAGCGCCCCCCGGGCTATCGCAACATCCCCTCCCAGAGAAAGCATCTCTTGTTTTAAGATGTTGGCAGCAATATTAGATATTGAGTTTAAGCGGATTAGGAATGTAACAGCTTTGGGCAGCATAATCTTGATCCCCGAGGGATCAACGCCAATCTCACGCATGGCCTGTTTCACTTCATTCTCGCCGTTAAAATTAAAAATGCGCATAATCTCTTAAGTACGGTCGCTTTTTTGTATGCCCAGTATCTGTTTTACCTCTTCACCGCTTAAAACTTCTTTTACCAGAAGAGTATCGGAAAGAAGCTTTAACTTAACCTGATTGGCTTTTAACAGATCCAGCGCTTTGCCATAAGCGTCATCGGTGATCTTTTTGACCTCCTCATCAATAATTCTGGCAGTTTGCTCGCTGTAATTTTTCTCTTCCATGATATCGCGGCCCAAAAATACCAGTCCTTCCCTTCTGCCTAAAGTCATGTTACCTAATTTCTCGGACATACCGAACTGGGTAACCATGCGCCTGGCCATGGCCGTAGCTACCTCTAAATCATTTTGCGCCCCGGTAGTTACTTCGTTTAAATTTATCTCTTCAGAAGCCCTCCCTCCAACCATCATAGTAATTTCCGCCAGCAGCTCTTTTTTAGTCCAATAATGCCTATCCTCTAAAGGCGGAGTAAAAGTATAGCCTCCAGCCAGGCCGCGCGGGATAATGGAAACCTTTTTTAAAGGGTTGACTTCGGGCAGAAGCAAAGAAAGCAAGGCATGCCCGGATTCATGTAAAGCTGTAATTTCCTTCTCCTTCTTAGAGATAATATGGCTTTTCTTTTCCGGCCCCATCAGCACCCTTTCCACCGATTTATCCAAATCAACCTCTTCTACCGCCTCCTTGTTATTGCGCGCCGCCATAAGCGCCGCCTCATTACAAAGATTAGCCAGGTCAGCTCCGGAAAAACCGGGAGTTTGGCTGGCCACGGATTTTAGATCAACCGATTCGGCAAGCTTTATTTTACGGGTATGCACCTTAAGTATTTCTTCCCGGCCTTTGATATCCGGAAGATTAACGATAATGGTGCGGTCGAACCTGCCCGGACGCATAAGCGCCGGGTCTAAGGTATCCGGACGGTTAGTCGCGGCAATAAGTATCAAGCCTTGCTGGGCATCAAAACCATCCATTTCAACTAATAGCTGGTTGAGGGTTTGTTCCCGCTCGTCATTACCGCCGCCGATACCGGAAAAACGCAGGCGGCCTACGGCATCGATTTCATCAATAAAGATTATCGCTCCCTTGCCTTCAACTTTTCCGGCTTTACGGCCCTGCTCAAATAAATCCCTTACCCTGCTGGCTCCCACGCCGACGAACATCTCTACAAAATTAGAGCCTGAAATACTAAAAAAGGGCACTCCGGCTTCTCCCGCTACTGCCCTGGCGATCAATGTTTTGCCGCATCCGGGAGGCCCGACTAAAAGGACACCTTTGGGAATCTTGCCTCCCAGCCTTTGAAATTTCTTGGGGTCTTTAAGGAATTCAATTACTTCTTTTAATTCTTCTTTTGCTTCATCCACTCCGGCAACATCGTTAAAAGTGGCCTTTTCATTATCGCTCTGAATCTTGGATTTTACCTTTCCAAAACTCATAATCCTGCTTCCCAGTTGCTCTCCGCGGGCAGCCATCATCCACCAGAAGAAAATCAGCAAAAGTATCGGACCTAAATTAAAGAGCAATGAAATCCAGAAGGTGCGCGCAGGCTTAACCTCAAAATTTTTCAGGTTTTGACGCATAAGCGCGAGCATCTCCGGGTCATTATCCGGAAGATTAACAAAGAATTTTGAATTGTCGGAAAATTCCCCCTGTAAAATGCTTTCTGTTTTAGTGGCATTTTTTATATTCCCGGGGTTATCCCTTAAAGTGCGGTAAAACTGGCTGTACGAAATCTCCTTGGGGATTCCGCTCACAGGAATATTATTAACCGTATTGACCAGCATAATGAATAAGAAAATTATTAAAAGCCAGCCAAGCGGGGAACGTTTAAATAGATTATTCTTACTTGATTTAGGTTTATTTTCAGGGGCCATTTAATTCTCCGGGTTTAAGAAAACCGTTTTTGGCGGTAATCGATTTTAATAAATTACAGATTTATTATTATATCTTTAAAAAGATGTAAAATCAAGTACTTTACGGATTTAGCGCCTGTAAAATCGCAGAGTATTGCGGGTTTTTTGCACTGAAATCCCTTTAGGCAGGTCAACAATTGAGCCGGTTGGCCGGGTATAGAGCAAGTCCTCCAGCTCTTTAATATGCTGGAAACCTATCCTGCGCGTATCCCCCTGGATATAAGCGATGCTTTGCCTGATTGTAAGCCGTAAAATTGCCGCATGCAATTTTTTGATTCTACCTATTTTAAGCCGCAGATTAGTCCCTTTTGCATTTTTGCGGGCAACCTGGTCCAGATATTCATAATCATATGAGATACTTTCAGCCAGGTTAGCTAACACCTCTACGATGTTGCGGTTATATTCCTTTTTTAGCAAAGGAATAAGGTTATGCCGGATCTTATTACGGAAAAACACCTCTTCTTTATTCGTAGAATCAATGCGGGGATTTATTTTTTTACGCTTCAGGAAAGCCTCGATTTCACTGCGGCTGGTTTCTAGGAACGGCCGGATAAAGAGTATATTTTTAATACTGCGCTTTGCGGATATGCCGGATAATCCGGATAATCCGGTCCCCCGCAAAATGCGCATCAATACGGTTTCTGCCTGGTCGTCTAGATTGTGGCCCAAGGCGACTTTATCAGCTTTAATTTTCCTGGCGATATTAATGAGAAAATCCAATCTTGCCTGCCTGCATATTTCTTCAAGAGAACCTTTCCTTTCCGTAACTTTAGAATCTAATCTTATAATATTTATGGGGATACCAAGCCTTTTGGCCCAGTTTTCTACAAAAAGAGCGTCTGAATGAGAATCTTTACGTAAGCCATGGTCCACATGCGCAATATGTAAACTTAAACCAAGCTTTTTTTTCAGGCTAAAAAGCTGCAAAAGCAGGGCCATAGAATCCGGCCCCCCGGAGACTCCGAGCAGGATTTTATCACCTTTCTGGATTAACCTGTATTTTTTAATCGTTTCGTTTACCTTTTCCATTGAAGAATTATTTTACCATAATAAATATGAGATTTATAGCCTCATTTTACCGGCGGCTTATTTAATTGACTTTATACTGACAAAAGTGTAAATTAATATAATGAGCTCAAAACGAATCGTAACCCATAAAGAAAGAAGGATTGTTTTTGGAAATTTTATTTCCCTGACTACCCTGCAAACTATCAGCTATATCCTGCCCCTGGTTGTACTCCCGTATCTTATCAGGGTAATCGGAATGGAGAAATTCGGCCTGATTGCCTTTGCTTCAAGCCTGGTGCAGTATTTCATGATTTTAACGGATTACGGTTTCAGCCTTTCGGCAACCAAGACTATCTCGCTTATCGGCGAGCATAAACAAAAGGTAAGCGAGGTATTCTCTTCGGTAATGACGGTAAAGCTTATGTTTGCCGCAATAAGCTTTATTATGCTTAGCGTTATCATATATCTTGTCCCAAAGTTTAAGGCAGATTGGGCGGTTTATATTTTAAGCTTCGGTTCGGTAATCGGCAGCACGCTTTTTCCTGTCTGGTTTTTCCAGGGTAAAGAGAAAATGAGCTATATTTCAATAGTAAATGTAACCGGCGGATTCATTTACGCGGTTTGCATTTTTGTTTTTATAAAAGGCCCACAGGATTTCCTGTTAGTCCCCATTTTGAATTCATTCCTGTCAATAATCGGCGGTGTACTCGGCCTTTATATCGCTTTTAGAAAATTCCGCATTAAATTTATTTTACAAAAATATGCGACTATAAAACAGGAACTCAAAACCGGCTGGGATATTTTTATCTCTATTTTATCCGTCAACGCCTACACTAC
>JAQUSM010000095.1 GCA_028715095.1 Candidatus Omnitrophota bacterium | reverse complement strand
GACTTAAGTAAATTGGGAAAAGTTTTGGGGCCGCGAGGTTTGATGCCCAGCCCTAAAACCGGCACAGTTACTAATGATATAGTAAAAGCTATTGAGGATGTGAGGAAGGGTAAAGTTGAATTCCGCGTAGATAAACAGGGCGGGATGCATTTGGCCGTAGGCAAGATTTCGTTTAGCGAAGAACAGCTCAATGATAATGCTTCCAGGGTCATAGAGGCTGTTAATGAATCCAGGCCTGTTTCCGTAAAGGGCAAATTTGTGAAGAGTTTAAGCATCACTACTTCTATGAACCCGGGTTTACGTGTTACCTGCTAAAATAGAGAGCTTATAATATGAAAAAAATAGGATTATTAGTAAAAGAAGTATCCGAGAACCGCATAAAGAGCAGCTTTAAGTCATCCAAAGGCATGATTGTTGTAAAGTATTCCGGAGTGGCCAGCCCCGATATGAGCGGATTAAGAAAAACGCTTAAGGCAAGCGGTAGCGACCTTTTTGTAGTCAAGAATAGCGTAGCCAGAAGGGCAATGAAAGAATTGGGTTTAATTGACCTGATTAAATCTATTGAATCGCCCTGCGGGTTGATTTTCTTCAAGGATGAGCCGGTAGACACTTCCAGGATTTTATGCGCTTTCCGCAAAGAACATGAAAAACTTATATTAGAAGGCGGCATGCTGCAGGAAAAACTGCTGACTTCAAAAGATATAGAGACTATGAGTAAGCTTCCCTCTAAGGAGGCGCTCAGGGCTCAGGTAGTCTGCGCGTTGAACGGGCCGATTGTAAAGGTAGTCGTCGTCTTAAATCAAACTTTAAAGAAATTTGTATATTGTTTAGATCAAATAAAACAGAAAAAGACAAGCTAAAAAGGGAGGAAGAAATGGCAACTGCAAAATTGGAAGAATTAATTAAGTCTATAGAGACGATGAGTGTTTTAGAACTCTCTGATTTAGTTAAGGCTTTGGAAGAGAAATTTGGTGTAAGCGCAAATATGCCGATGGCCGCTGCCCCTGCCGCCGGAGCCGCTGCCCCTGCCGCCGCTGCTGAAGAGAAAAGCGTATTTACCGTAGTATTGACTAGCGCCGGCGCAAATAAAATCGCGGTAATCAAAGAGGTCCGCACTATTACCAGCCTGGGTTTAAAAGAAGCCAAGGATTTAGTAGATGCTGCTCCTAAACCAATCAAGGAAGGCGCTACTAAAGATGAAGCTGCCGAGATGAAAAAGAAACTGGAAGCAGCCGGAGCAACTGTAGAGTTAAAGTAAGTTTAAGTAAATCCAGGTAAGTTTAATTAAATATAAGTAATTAAAACTAGGCTGATTTTAGCCATAAGGGATTATGAATAAACGTAAAAGCTTTGCTAAGATAAAAGAAGTTTACGATTTACCTAATCTTTTGGACGTCCAGCTTGATACTTATCGTGAATTTTTGCAGATGGATGTACCGGCAGGAGAAAAGAAAAATCAAGGCCTGCAGGAAGTTTTTGGAGAAATTTTCCCCATAGAGAGCCCTGACCGCTCTGTAAAATTAGATTTTATCAGCTATTCATTAGGCAAGCCTAAATATACAATAGGTGAATCCAAAAACCGCTCGTTGACTTACGCTTCTCCGCTAAAGGTAAAATTTCGTTTAACTACTCCCCGGGAAACAAAAGAGCAGGATGCCTATTTTGGCGAAATACCCCTGATGACTGAAACCGGTACTTTTATTATCAACGGGGATGAGCGTGTAGTAGTCAGCCAATTGCAGCGTTCTCCGGGCGTCTCCTTTGAAGAAGAGCTTCATCCTACGGGCAAAAAGATTTTTTACGGCAGGGTTATCCCTTACCGCGGCGCATGGCTAGAATTTAAATATGACCTTACCGAAACAATCACCGCTTATGTCGACCGGCGTAGAAACTTTCCCGCAACGCAAATTCTAAGAATCCTGGGTTTTTCCGAAGACAGCCAGATTTTTGCTGCTTTTGGAAAAGAGTATCCGGAAATCATTAACACCTTAAAAAAAGATTATACCAAAAATAAAGAAGAGGCATATCTTGATTTTTACCGCAAGATGCGCCCCACCGAACCGGTTACCAAAGAAGCTGCAGAGGGCCTGTTCTATAGGTTATTCTTTGATCCGGCCCGTTATGATCTGGAGCGGGCTGGCCGTTTTATCCTGAATCGTAAGTTAGATATGAATGTGTCATTAGAAAAAAGGATACTTGATTCCGATACTGTTATAAAGGTAATCGAGTATTTGATCAGGTTAAACGCAGGTACAGGCAAAATTGATGATATAGACCATCTGGGAAACCGCCGCGTCAAGAGTGTCGGTGAACTAGTCCAAAATCAGGTGCGCATCGGACTTTCCAGGGTTGAGCGTTCGATTAAGGAACGTTTGAGTATCTTAGGGGAGTTTGATAATTTAAATGTGCATTATCTGATCAATTCTAAACTTTTAAGTAACCAGATCCGCGATTTCTTCGGCCGCAGCCAGTTGTCCCAGTTCATGGACCAGATTAATCCTTTGGCAGAGATGACTCATAAGCGCCGCTTGAGTGCTTTAGGCCCGGGAGGGTTGTCGCGTGAAAGGGCAGGTTTTGAGGTAAGGGATATCCACCCGTCGCATTATGGAAGGGTTTGCCCCATTGAAACTCCTGAAGGACCGAATATCGGTTTAATCGCTTCTTTAAGCTGTTTTGCGCGGATTAACTCTTTAGGTTTAATTGAGACCCCGTACCGTAAGGTGGAAGACGGCCGGGTAACTAAAAAGTTTGAATATCTTACCGCTGATATTGAAGAAGACAAGATTATTGCCCAGGCTGACGTTGCTTTAGACAGCGAAGGCAGATTCGTTGATAAATTTGTTACCTGCCGTTATAGGGAAGATTTCCCCAAGGTTCCGGCAAAAGATGTGCAGTATATGGATGTCTCCGCTAAACAGCTGGTTTCAGTTGCTGCCGCATTAATCCCCTTCTTAGAGCATGACGATGCCAACCGCGCTCTCATGGGGTCAAATATGCAAAGACAGGCTGTGCCTTTAATGATTACCGAGGCTCCGTTTGTAGGTACCGATATGGAGGCAAAAGTAGCCCAGGATTCCGGGACAGTGGTTATCTCCCAGGAATCCGGTAAAGTAACCAGTGTTGATTCTTCTTCAATTACCGTCGGTAAGAAGATTTACCATTTAAAGAAATTCCTGCGCACCAACGCAGATACCTCGATTAATCAAAGGCCATTGGTAAAGTTAGGCGACCGCGTAGAGCCGGGCCAGGCCATTGCCGATGGGATTGCTACTAAAGAAGGCGAATTGGCCTTAGGCAAGAATGTCCTGGTGGCATTTATGCCCTGGAGAGGTTATAATTTTGAAGACGCCATTCTTATCAGCGAAAAGCTAATCAAACAGGATACCTTTACCTCTATACATATTGAAGAATTTGAGATTGAAGCTGCTGAAACCAGGCTTGGCAATGAAGAGATTACCCGGGATATTCCCAATGTCAGCGAGGAAGCCTTAAGGAATTTGGATGAAGACGGAATTATCCGTGTCGGAGCTGAAGTAAGCGCCGGAGATATCCTGGTGGGTAAGATTACGCCTAAGACTGATTCCGAGCCCAGCCCCGAGGAAAGATTGTTGCGCGCGATTTTCGGAGAGAAGGCCGGTGATGTGCGCGATACTTCTCTGGTTGTTCCTCCGGGAGTTGAAGGAGTGGTTATTGACGTGCATGTTTTTCAGCGTAAAGACCGCGGCCGTAAAACAAAAGAGGAGAAAACCAAGGAACTGGCTAAGATTCGCGAACTCAAAGCTTATTATAAGCAGGAGATAGAGTTCTTGCAGATTGAAAAGAATGTGCGTTTAGCCCAGGTTTTAGGCATAGATAAAAAGAGAGTTGAAAAGTATGATTTCAGCGATAATGACGAAGCTAAAATCTTAGCCGCTTCTTTTGATGAGCAGACGCAGGAGTTGCTGGCCGAAGAAGAGCAGGAGATTGAGAAGGTGCGCCGCGGGGATGAGTTGCCTACGGGTATCTTAAAGAGAGTCGTGGTCTATATCGCCACAAAACGCAAGCTTTCCGAGGGGGATAAACTGGCCGGACGCCATGGTAATAAAGGTGTGGTCGCCAGGATTATTCCCGAGGAGAATATGCCTTACATGCCCGATGGAACACCGGTGGACGTAGTTTTAAACCCGTTAGGTGTCCCTTCGCGTATGAACGTAGGCCAAATCCTGGAATGCCATTTAGGCTGGGCAGTGCAGGCTTTAGGTATAAATGTAAGCTGCCCGATATTTGACAGCGCTAAAGAGAGCGAGATTAAAGAATTATTGAAGAAAGCAGGCCTTCCCGAAGACGGGAAGATTACGCTTTATGATGGTTATAGCGGGGAGCCTTTTGACCAGAAGGTAACTGTTGGATATATGTATATCCTGAAATTAATCCATTTGGTTGACGAAAAGATTCATGCCCGTTCTATCGGCCCGTACTCTTTGGTTACTCAACAGCCATTAGGCGGTAAAGCGCAATTCGGCGGCCAGAGATTAGGAGAAATGGAAGTTTGGGCCCTGGAGGCATACGGGGCGGCATTTACTTTACAGGAGATGCTTACCGTTAAGAGTGACGACGTCAGCGGCAGAACGCGTATTTACGAAGCAATTGTCAAAGGAGAACAGCGCTTAACCCACGGGACCCCAGAATCATTTAATGTTTTAATCAAAGAATTACAAGGCTTATGCCTTGATATTAAAACAGAAAAGGCTAAATAATGGAAGAGATCGTCTCATTTGATAGTATTTCAATTAAGATCGCCAGTTCCCAGGTAATCAAGCTCTGGTCTAAGGGCGAGGTT
>JAQUSM010000094.1 GCA_028715095.1 Candidatus Omnitrophota bacterium | reverse complement strand
CTGCCCATTTTGCCGCAAGCTCCAGTAATTCCCAGTTTTATCATTCTTGCTCCTTATTAGGGACGTTTCTGACCCTAAAGGGAGAAGTGTCCCTATATGGGGACACTTCTCCGATTGGGTTGAGAAACGTCCCTGGTTTATAGGCCATAGTCTTTGAGCGCTTTCTTTAGTTTATCCAAATTTACCGGCGACATGCTGCACATCGGCAAGCGCAGTTCGGGCTCGCACATTCCCAATAAACCCATAGCGGTCTTAATGGGAATCGGGTTAGTCTCAAGAAAACAGGCTTTAATAAGCGGCAGTAACTTATAATGCAGGCTTTGAGCTTTTTTAATATTACCTTTCTCAAACGCGCTGACTAAATCCGCAACATCCCGCGGCACAATGTTAGCCACAACGGAAATAATCCCTATACCGCCAATGCTTAAAACAGGAAGGGTAAGAGAATCATCCCCTGATATAAGCTGAAAATTCGGCGGGCAAAGCGCCTTAACGCGCGACATCTGATCCAGGCTTCCGGATGCCTCTTTCACCGCCACAATATTCTTGCAGTCTTTGGCCAGGCCGGCGATTGTTTCCGGCTCAATATTCACGCCGGTGCGGCCGGCTATATTATAAAGGATAATCGGGATTTTTACCGACCCGGCAATAGCTTTAAAATGCCTGTATAGCCCGGCCTGGGTCGGCCGGTTGTAATATGGCGAAACCTGTAAAGACGCATCCGCTCCGGCGCTGGCTGCCTGTTTGGTAAGCATTATCGCCTCTTCGGTAGAATTGGAGCCTGTGCCGGCAATTACAGGGACCCTTTTATTGACCTGGTCAATAGTAACTTCGATAACTTTCTCATGTTCGTCAAAAGTCAAAGTTGCCGATTCACCGGTAGTGCCGCACGGCACAATACCGCTAGTCCCGTTCTTAATTTGGAAATCGATCAATTCCCTTAACTTTTTTTCATCGACTTTACCATCTTTACCATTATGAAAAGGCGTAACTATGGCTACAATCGAGCCTTTAAACATAATACTCTCCTTTGTAAACTATCCTTGAGCTTCCCTCTAACCAGACATCTTTAAATTTATTCTTTTCTTTATTAAAATATATTTTTAAAACTTCGCCGCTTCGGGTTTTGACCCTGACCAGGTCATTTAAATTATTCTTTAGAGCAAAAATTAGCGCCGAGGCGGTACTGCCTGTGCCGCAAGCCAAGGTCTCAGCTTCAACCCCTCTTTCAAAAGTACGCACGCCGATAAGATTATTTTCTTTTACTTCCACGAAATTTACATTTGTCCCGCCAGGAGAAAACTTAATATGCCACCTTATCAAGCGGCCGATGCTATCAACATCCATTTTATCCAGGCCATTCACAAAAACCACGACATGAGGAACACCGGTATTGATAAAATTAACTTTAATCAGGCGGCCGTTAACTTTTAAGGGGATATCCAGCTTAACTGCTTTAGGATCGGTAAGCTGGATTCTTACCTGGCTGGCGCAAAGGCGGCTATTAATCAGGCCGGCAAGAGTAAGTATTCTGGCTTTTTGTTTACCGCTGAATAAAGCGGCGCAGCGGGCCCCATTGCCGCACATTTCCGCCTCTGAACCATCGGCATTAATAATACGCATGCGCAAATCCGCATTTTTAGCCTTGCTGATCAACAGCAAACCGTCAGCTCCTGCGCCGAACTTCCTGTCGCAAATCGCCCTGGTTAAAGCGCATAGGTTACCGGCCGGCTTTTTGTCAATAACCACAAAATCATTTCCGGAGGCGACCATTTTAGTAAATTTTATTTTTTGCATATTATTTAGCAAACTCATTGCGGATTAAATCCGCGTAAGTTTCTCTTTTCCTGATTACTTGTACTTTATCCTCAGACACCATAACTTCGGCTGCCCTGAGGCGGGAATTATAGTTGCTGGACATACTAAATCCATATGCCCCCGTGCTCATCACCGCTAAATAATCGCCTTCTTTAACATTAGCAACCATGCGTTCTTTTGCCAGAAAATCCCCGCTTTCGCAAATCGGGCCGACGACATCGGCTTTTTCAGACTTAGAAATCTTGCGCAAAGGCAGTATATTATGATATGCCCCATAAAGCGCCGGGCGGATAAGGTCATTCATTCCCGCGTCTACGATAATAAACTTCTTTTTTGGGGTATTTTTGATATATAAAACTTTCGTTATCAATATCCCGGCATTACCGGCGATAAACCTTCCCGGCTCCATAATTATTTTTAAACCCGTGCTCTTCAAAAGGGGGATTATTTCATCGGCATAAACCTGGGCAGTCTGGGGAGTTTCATTATCATAAATAATCCCTAGGCCTCCTCCGATATTCAAATATTCAAGCCTTATACCCTTCAATTCCAGTTTTTTAATAAAGGCCGAAACTTTCTTAATCCCTGACACAAAAGGGGCGCTTTCGGTAATCTGCGAACCAATGTGGATATGTAAACCGCAGATCTTGACGTTCTTGAATTTAGCGCGCAAAAGCAGGATTTTATAAGCGTTGTTTAAATCAATACCAAACTTATTGGTAATCTTGCCGGTAGTGATAAATTTATGGGTTTTTACTTCCACGTCAGGGTTTATGCGGATAGCTACGCGGGTAATTTTACCAAGCGAGCCTGCAATACGGTCAATGCTCCTTAACTCCGGAAGCGACTCCACATTAAAGAAAAGTATCCCTTTAGCGATCGCCGTGGAAATCTCCGCTTCGGTTTTACCCACAGAGGCATAAACGATTCTTTTTGCCGGGCAGCCAACTTTTAAGGCCCGAAAAAGCTCGCCCCCGGAGACAATATCCAAACCAGCGCCATTAGTAATCAAGGCTTTTAATATGGAGAGATTGGAATTGGCTTTTACCGAATAGCAAATAAGAGGATTGATTTGAGAAAATGCGGCTTTTAACTTCAAATAGTGACCAATCAACGTATGGTAGCTATAAACATAAAGCGGCGTTCCAAACGTTTTAGCTAATTTCCCAACTAAAACATTTTCGCAATAAAGCTGAGTATTTTTATATTTAAATTCGTGCATTTGTTTTATAACCTACTCTACTGCATACAGTTATATACACTGTCTACAGTGTTCTGCTCCAGGCGGATAATTGCTGCTTAACCAGCTTAGGGTTCGTGCTGCCGAAAGATTTCTTTAAGTTTACTGATGCCCAGGCGTTAAGTATGTTTTTTATATCCGCGTTAAGCTTTGGAGAATATTTCTTGAGTTCTTTTTCGCTTAAGGCGGATATTTTATTTCCCTTATCCAGGCAATCCCTGACCATCCTGCCTACGATATCATGCGCCTGCCGGTAAGAAACACCCTTTTTAATCAGGTATTCTACGATGTCCACCGAGAACAAAGACTCATCTTTAACCTTGGCGGCAATTGATTCTTTTTCAATTACAATATTGGCAAAAAGCGCCATAAAAATTTCCAGGATATCCTTAACCGCATCTATCGCGCCAAAAAGCGGAGGCTTATCCAGCTGCATGTCCCGGTTGTAAGAGGTAGGCAGGCCCTTCATTAACATTATAACGCTGGAAAGATCCCCCTGGACCTTGCCCACTGAACCGCGGATCAGCTCTAAAATATCCGGATTCTTCTTATGCGGCATAATGCTGGAACCGGTGCAAAAAGAAAAATCAATATCGATAAAATTGAATTCTTTTGTCGACCAAAGGATCAGGTCTTCGGCTATCCTGGATAAATGCACGGAGAGTATCGCTAAATCCGCCAGCACCTCAATTACATAGTCCCGGTCGCTGACTGAATCAATGCTGTTGGCGGTCAGGCCGGCAAACTTCAGCTCCTTCTTCACAAAATCCCGGTCAATACCAAGACCTGTGCCGGAGAACGCGCAGGAACCCAGCGGCATAGAATCAATTCTTTTTTTGGCATCAAGCAATCTTTGTTTATCCCTTTCCAGCGCCTCTATGTATGCCAGTAAATGGTGCGCCAGGAGCACGCATTGAGCAATCTGCAGATGCGTATATCCCGGGATAACCACTTTAGAATTACTAAGCGCAAATTTCAGTATTGCCTTTTGCAACTGCGCACTAAATTCAACTAAATTATCAATCTCGCTTTTTAAATACATCCTGACATCCAAAGCAACCTGGTCATTCCTGGATCTGGCGGTATGCAGCTTTAGGGCCGGCTCGCCGATTTTTTTATTCAAAAGTTCCTGGATATTAGAATGGATATCTTCAGCGGACGGGTCAAACTTAAATTTTCCGCTGACTACATCCTTGAGTATTGAATTCAAACCCTTAACTATCCGCGAGCTGTCCTTTTGAGAGATAATCTTCTGCCTGGCTAACATTTTGGCGTGGGCTATACTGCCTAAAATATCATACTTAGCCAATCTCTGGTCAAAGGCTATCGATGAAGTGAATTTATCGGTCAAAGCATTCGTTTTTTTGTTGAACCTTGTTCCCCAAAGTTTCTTCGCCATCGTTTCCCCCTCTAATTACAAATGATTACTACTTAAACGAATGACTTGGACTGGATTCGAGCCGCGGTGTGCGGCGAGAAACAGTCCAAGGCAGGACCCGCCTAACGTAGCTATCTTTTGTAAGGCATACCCCAAAGCTTGATAAAGCCTTCGGCTAATTTCTGGTCAAATTTATCTTCTTTACCGTAGGTACTTAATTCCTTTTTATAAAGTGAGTTTACGGATTTCCTGCCCACGACAACACAGCTGCCTTTTGATAATCTTAACCTGATAGTGCCGCTAACCAATCCCTGCGTCTTCTCCACAAAACCATCCAGGGCATCTTTTAAAGCGGAAAACCACAACCCATAATAAACCAGCTCTGCGTATTTAAGGCTGATCATCTCCTTAAAATGGGCTACCTCCCG
>JAQUSM010000093.1 GCA_028715095.1 Candidatus Omnitrophota bacterium | reverse complement strand
GATGAGACTTTTGTCGGCAGGATACGCCAGGATGCCTTTAACAAAAAAGGTTTATGGTTATGGGTAGTAGCGGATAACCTGCGCAAAGGCGCTGCTACCAATGCCGTCCAGATTGCTGAATGTTTAATTTCAAGCTCGAAATAGAATACGACGGCACGCGTTACCACGGCTGGCAGGTGCAAAACAATACAAAAGCCAGAGCGAATTATCAGCCGAAAAATACGATTCAATATGTTTTAGAGCAGGTGCTTAAGAAGCTTCTGCAGGAAGATATAAGGCTTATTGTTGCCGGCCGCACGGATTCAGGAGTACACGCTCTTTCACAGGTGGCTAATTTTAAAAGTTCATCCAAAATGCCCTTACAGAGGATGCGTTGGGCATTGAATTGTTTATTGCCTGAAGATATTAAGGTAACCCGTATAAGTAAAGCCGGCGCGGATTTTAACAGCCGTTTTTGCGCCAAATCCAAACTTTACCGTTATACAATCTTAAACCGTAAATATTCTTCCCCGCTTATAGCCAACCGGGTTTATTTTTTTCATCATCCTTTGGACATAAAATTGATGCGCAGCGAAGCTAAGGCGCTCTTGGGCAGGCATAACTTCAAATCTTTCCAGGCTGCCGAGGCAAGATACAGGAACCCTGTGCGTACTATCAAGCGCATTAAAATAACCAGGGACAAAGGCCTGCTGCATATTGATATAGAGGCGGATAGCTTTTTGTATAATATGGTCAGGAATATCGCCGGCACGTTATTAGAGATAGGCAGGGGAAGGTTCCCCAAGGGCAGCATGAATAAGATCTTGAAATCGGGTAACCGCAAGCTGGCCGGCCCGGCTCTACCGGCAAAAGGCCTGTGTTTGGTAAGGGTAAAATATTAAAAAAATCTATTTGACTTTATTCTTTATTTTGATATAATATTTTTCTATGAAAAAAACCTATACAGCAAGACCAGAAGATATCAAAAGAAAGTGGTATATTGTCGATGCCAAGGGAAAGATTCTTGGAAGATTGGCGGCGAAAGTTGCCACTATCTTAAGAGGAAAACATAAGCCCATTTTTACTCCGCACATTGATACGGGTGACGGAGTGATTGTGCTTAATGCCGCTCAAATCAAGGTTACCGGCCGCAAGCTTAAGCAAAAGACTTATAGCAGGTATTCGGGTTATCCCGGAGGCCAGCGCGAGATCGTTTTGGAAAAGCTTTTAGCTAAAAATCCAACCACAGTTATACATTTAGCGGTGGAAAGGATGCTTCCCATTGGTCCGTTAGGCAGGGATATGATTAAAAAATTAAGGGTTTACCGGGATGATAAGCATAAATTGACCGGGCTAAAGCCGGTTGTTTTGGAGGTTTAATAATAAATGACTGAATCAACTAAATATGTAGCGTTAGGCAGGCGCAAGGAATCAACCGCCAGGGTGCGTATGGAACCCGGCGATGGCCAGATTACGATTAACGGCCGTCCTTTTGAGAAATATTTCCTGCGCGAAACCGACCGTATTATCGCTAAGCAGCCTTTGGCGATTACGGAAAGCGCCGGCAAGTTTAATGTCGCAGCCAGGCTTAATGGCGGCGGTTTAACCGGCCAGGCCGGAGCCTTGCGTTTAGGTATTGCCAGGGCGTTATTAATCGCAGACTCTAATTTTAAAGATATCTTCCGTAAAAACGGATATTTAACGCGTGATCCGCGTATGAAGGAGCGTAAGAAGTACGGCTTAAAGGGCGCGCGTAAGCGCTTCCAGTGGACAAAGAGGTAGGAGGAACAGCTCCTTTTATATAATAATTTTCGCAAACGATCCCGCTTCCAAAGCGGGATTTTTTGTTTATTGGGCGCGTATAGGTATCTGATTGTTTTCTCGCTCAGGTCGATTTCTTTACGCCAATGTTCTTTCGTATTCCGGCGTCTGCAGAACTCGTGGTATTTGCTCTGGCAAATACCACTCAAACAGCTTCGCCGTCCCCGTTTTGTCGCTTCGCTCCACGGGGATTCCCGGAACACTCAAGCTCCATTGGCTAAAATCGACATTCGCTCTAAAACTATCAGATACCTATACGCGAGAATTAATCAAATAGTTTAATATAGATTTCCGAGCCTGCCGGCAGGCAGGGAGCGGGCACGGTTACCCGTTATAACTATACTTTGGTCCCGACGAGAAAAATCCTTGACGGAAGATGGATTTTATTCTATTATAACTTAATTATCTTTTTAACAGTGTGCCTTTGCGGGCAAGGAGTATTAATGATTATTAATGTCGGAATAATCGGGGCGACCGGGCATACGGGCGAGGTGCTAATTGAGCTCTTGCTCAATCATCCTAATGTCAGGATCACGCATCTTTTTAACTCCGGCAAAAGCGGACAAGGCGATCAGGTTATCTCCGATGTTTTCCCGAAATTTAAACACCGGCTGGACCTGGTTTGCGCAAAGCCTGATTGGCTTAAGATTAAGAAAGGCTGCGACCTGGTTTTTCTGGCACTGCCGCATACCGTATCCATGAAATTTGTGCCGAAGCTTTTAAGCCTGGGCAAGAAGGTCATAGATTTAAGCGCCGACTACCGGATCATTAACCCGTCGGTATATGAGAAATTCTACAAAGTAACCCATCAGGATAAGCCTAATTTAAAGAGCGCAATTTATGGACTGCCGGAGCTTTACCGGGAAAAAATTAAATCGGCTAAACTCCTGGCTAATCCCGGTTGTTATCCTACTTCAGTAATTTTAGCGCTGGCTCCTTTACTTGCATTAAACCTGGTAGAGATGGATTCCGTAATTATTGACGCTAAATCCGGCGTAAGCGGCGCGGGTAAAAAACTGGAAAAAGAATTTTTATTTTCCGAGATACAAGGGGATTTCCGGGCTTACAAAGTCAATGTGCATCAGCACACCCCTGAAATAAACCAGGTTCTTTCAAAGTTATCAGGCAAGAAAGTGGAAGTAGTTTTTGTCCCGCACCTTTTGCCTATTGAGAGAGGGATACTTTCGACTATCTATCTTAAGAAGGCTCCCGGAGCTAAGCTTAAGGCTAAAAGTATTGTGGATTTATATAAGAAATTTTATAAAGGCGAGCCTTTTATCCGTATTAAGCCGGATGGCGTTTTCCCCAGGATCAAGGATGTGGCTAAGACGAATTTTTGCGATATCGGGGTCAAGGATTTTGGCCGCACGATCATTGTTATCAGTGCCATTGACAATTTATTAAAGGGCGCTTCCAGCCAGGCAGTACAGAATATGAATATTATGTATAAGCTTCCGGAGACCGCCGGTTTACTATGAAGAAAATTTTAAAAGCGATTTTACCCGCGGGTTTTAAAGCTAACGGCATTGCCTGCGGATTAAAAAAATCCGGAAAACCGGATTTGGCTTTGCTGTATTCTGAAATCCCGGCTCTCGCCGCGGCGAAATTTACTACCAATAGCATTATTGCCGCTCCGCTTATCGTCTCCCAAAAACATCTTAAATCCGCCAAAAAGATCCAGGCTGTGCTGGTTAATAGCGGTAACGCCAATTGCTTTACCGGAAAAGCCGGGCTTAAGGACGCGCAGGCCGCTGCCGGTTATGCCGCCCGGGAATTAAAGATTGCCAGGAATGCCGTATTGGTAAATTCAACCGGGATTATCGGAAAGCGGCTGGATATAACTAAAATTAAACAGGGGATTCCGGAGCTGGTTTCCGGTTTGTCCGCTTCCGGAATACAAAAGGCCGAGAAAGCGATTATGACCACGGATACCTTTGCTAAAGAGATAAGTTTAAATTTAAGGATCGGATCTAAAGTGGTCCATCTTTGCGGGATTGCCAAAGGCGCCGGCATGATTGCCCCGGATATGGCCACCATGCTTTGTTTTATTATGACCGACGCCAAAATCACTAAACAGGCATTAGGTAAGGCTTTGAGCGCTGCCGTAGATAAATCCTTTAATTGTATTTCTGTCGACGGCTGTATGAGCACAAACGATACGGTATTAGTTTTAGCCAATGCAGCCGCAGGAAACAGCGTTATTTCCGGGGGTAAAGATTTAGAGGATTTTTCAGGGGCATTAGAATGCGTTTGCCTGGATTTGGCTAAGATGGTGGTCAAAGATGCCGAGGGGGCTACCAAATTCATTCAGATTGATGTCTGCCAGGCGAAGGATTTTCAAGAGGCAAGAAAAATAGCTTTAAGTATCGCCAACTCCGCGCTTTTTAAAACCGCTGTTTTTGGCCAGAATCCTAACTTTGGCCGGGTAGCTGCCGCAGTCGGCTCAAGCGGATTTAAGATTAAAGAAGATCAGTTGAAAATAAAATTAGGTTCTTTAAAGCAAAAACAGGTAAAGCTGAAGGTTACTTTATCGCGGGGAAAGGCAAGCGCAACGGTTTATACTTCGGATCTTACTCCGGAGTATATCAAAATAAACGCGCAGTACAACTAGAGAGGAACAATGGAAGAAGCCATTAGGAAAGCGGAGGTTTTGATTGAGGCGTTACCTTATATAAAGAAGTTTCATAAAAAGGTAATCGTGATTAAATACGGCGGAAGCATTATGGGGGACGCCAAGATTCGTAACGGCGTATTGGAGGATATTGTCTTCCTGAATTTTATGGGGCTGCGCACGATCCTGGTGCATGGAGGCGGGCCGAATATCAGCGACCGCATGCGCGCTTCAGGCAAGAAGACGGAATTTGTCGAAGGCATGCGCGTTACCGATGAGGAAACTTTGCAGCTGGTTGAAGAAGAGCTGCTGGTATTAAATGAGATGATTGTAAAAGAAATCAATGAACTGGGCGCAAAGGCTGTCGGCCTGAATGGAAAAGATAATGATTTGATCCAGGTGGAGAAGAAAAAGACCAAGATAGATATCGGCCTGGTGGGCAATATCAAGGAGATTAATACCGAG
>JAQUSM010000092.1 GCA_028715095.1 Candidatus Omnitrophota bacterium | reverse complement strand
AGATAATTAATAATGCTTTAAAAGATAAGGACAGGGGGTTAGGCAACATCAGGGTTAGGGCTGATAAAAAAGCGCTTAATTTCTTAGCCAGGATTTGTGAAGGTGATGCGCGCAGGGCTCTGGCTGCGTTGGAGCTGGGAATTTTAACGACTGCCGCCGCAGAAGACGGCTATATTATTTTTGATTTAGAGATAGCCCAGGAATCCATACAGAAAAAAGCGGTCGTTTATGACCGCGATGAAGACGCACACTACGATACCGCTTCCGCATTTATTAAATCTATGCGCGGTTCTGACCCGGATGCGGCGATCTATTGGATGGCCAAAATGCTTTACGCAGGAGAAGATCCGCGTTTTATCGCGCGCAGGATTTGTATCCTGGCTGCCGAAGATGTGGGCAATGCTGACCCAATGGCTTTGGTTTTAGCTAATGCGGCCTTGCAGGTCTCTGAATTTGTGGGAATGCCTGAAGCCAGGATCCCTTTGGCTCAGGCGGTAATTTATGTTTCCTGTGCCCTTAAGTCAAACGCAAGCTATCTGTCAATTGAAAAGGCAACGCGCGATATTAAAGAGAAAAAAGTCCAGCTTGTCCCGGATCATTTGAAAGATACTAACTACAGCGGCGCCGAAAAATTAGGGCATGGAATTGGATACAAGTACGCCCATGATTACCCGGGGCATTTTGTAAAACAAAAATATACACGCAAGAAAGTCTACTATTATGAGCCTACTAATATAGGTTACGAAGCAAAAATTAAAGAGCGGTTGGAGAAAATGGCAAAAGGTGGATAAAATGATGTTAGCGATGCAGATTCTGGCAGGTTTAGGGGTGGGAATGGTTATGTACGCGATTTTTGGTATTTTTACTGCCGGCGCGTCCTCCAGGCATCAGGAGGAAGAAAAGGAAGAGGATGAATATAGGCCCAGGCTTTCTGAAGAACCAGGCCAGGAACAGAAGATACGGCGCCTGGAGAATCAGTCGGAAGAATTAGAAAAGCAGTTAATGCAGATAAAGGCAGAGTACGATAGGGAGAAAGCCGAATTTTTACAATCCAGGGAAAAAGAGTCCCAATTTTCCGATGAATTGAAACGCAGGGAGGAGTGGGTAGCCAGGGCTGAAGAAGAATTGGCCAAGAAAAGGACCGAGAGCCTGGAATTAGAAAATAAATTTATTGCCAAAGAAAAAGAACTGCAGGAGGAGTTTGCCAAGAACGTAGATTTGTCGCGCCAGGTCCGGGAATTAAAAGCATCTTTAGATTCGGAGGACAAGGAAGTTAAGGATAAAGAAGAACAGATTCAGATTCAGAAACACCAGATAGAAAAACAGCTCAAGGATATTAAAGAATACTTAGCTTCCATTGCCGAATTTAATCGTAAAGAAAAAATCAGCGAGTGGGTACCTAAAGAGGAGTTTAACAAACTTAACGAAGAGTATACGCAGCTGGAAAAGGAATTAGAAGGCAGGGAAGAAAAATCCCGGCTGTTGGTTGAAGAGCTCCTGCAACTTAAGAACCGCCTGCAGGAAAAAGCGGCATTCGAAGATTCTTTCGAAAAACAGCCCCCAGCGGAAAACTTTGCAAAACCGCAGGCAGAAGCAGAGCAGGAGCCTGAAAAACCCGTCATGGAAAACATTCAAAATGAAGAGGGTGAGGAGCTTGCTGCCTTTGTGAATATAATAGAAGAAAAGACGCCCCCTGCAGAAAAGGAACCGGAGGAAGCAAAAAAGGAAGAGAAATCAGGAGTTCTGCCTGTTCCGCAGACTGCCCTGGAAAAGGTAAGAAATATCGGGATTATGGCGCATATTGACGCCGGAAAGACTACTACTACCGAAAGAATACTTTTTTATACCGGCCGTTCCTATAAGATCGGGGAAGTGCATGATGGAGCGGCAGTCATGGATTGGATGAAGCAGGAGCAGGAACGCGGCATTACCATTACTGCTGCAGCCACAACCTGTTTTTGGAAAGGGCACCGTATTAATATTATTGATACCCCGGGGCATGTTGATTTTACCGTTGAGGTGGAAAGATCCCTGCGTGTGCTTGACGGGGCAGTGGCGGTTTTTTGCGCCGTTGGCGGAGTAGAACCGCAGTCAGAAACAGTCTGGAGGCAATCTGACAAGTACCATGTCCCTAAAGTCGCTTTTATCAATAAGATGGATCGTACGGGGGCGGATTTTTACAGCGTATTGAACGCGATCGAAAAAGACTTGAATGCCTGCGCCGTTCCTTTAGAGATACCTATCGGCAGCGAGGATAAATTCCGCGGAGTCATTGATTTAATCGAGATGAAGGCTTATATTTACAATGAAGAATCCATGGGCAAGGAATTTAATGTTGAGGATATCCCCGAGGAGTTAAAAGAGCAGGCGAAAAAATTCCGGCATATTATGGTTGAGCGGGCGGTATCCGGAGATGATACCCTGATGAAGAAATTCCTGGAGCAGGAAGATACGATTACCCCGGAAGAATTATACCGGGTTATCCGGGAAGGAACAATAGCTAACAAAATGGTGCCGGTTACCTGCGGGGCATCCTTTAAAAATAAAGGTGTGCAAAAACTTTTAGATACCATTGTCGCTTTTCTGCCTTCTCCTTTGGATCTTCCGGCAGTCCAGGGAGATGATCCGGAGTCTCCGGAGAAGAAGCTGCAGCGTAAGGCCGATATTAATGAGCCGTTCTGCGGCCTGGCCTTTAAAGTCCAGGCTGATCAGCACATGGGAAAGCTGGTTTATGTGCGTGTATATTCGGGTGTCCTTGCAGCCGGAACCTATATTTTAAATACTACCAAGAATAAGAAAGAGAGAGTTGGCCGCATTGTTCAGATGCACGCTAATCAACGTGAAAATATTGATTATGCTTTTGCCGGCGATATCGTGGCAATCCCGGGATTAGCCAATACAATAACCGGCGATACGCTTTGCGATGTGGAAAATCCCGTAATCCTGGAAGCGATAAAATTTCCTACCCCGGTGATTTCTTTAAGCATTGTGCCTAAGAGCCGCTCAGATCAGGATAAATTAGGCAAGGGTTTGGCTAAGCTCACCGAGGAGGACCCTACTTTTAAGGTGGAAACCGACGAAGAAACCAAAGAGGTTATTCTTACCGGCATGGGAGAATTGCACTTAGAGATTATTGTTGACAGATTGAAAGAAGAGTTTGGAGTAGAGGCGGTAGTGGGCCAGCCAAAGGTCGCTTACCGGGAAACTATTTTAAAGCAGGCAAGCGCAGAGAGCAAATATATAAAACAGTCAGGCGGCCGCGGCCAATACGGGCATGTAGTCTTAGAAATTTATCCGAATAACCCCGGGGAAGGTTTCAAATTCATAGATAGCATTAAGGGAGGCGCAATCCCGCGTTCATTTATTCCGGCAGTTGAGAAAGGCGTGATTGAAGCTATGCAAAAAGGGGTTTACGGAGGATACCCGGTTGTAGATGTGCAGGTAGAATTGGTTGATGGGTCATTCCATGAAGTGGATTCTTCGGAAATTGCTTTTAGGATGGCAGCTATATTTGGGTTTAAAGACGCCTTCATGAAAGGAAATCCGGTATTTCTTGAGCCAAGTATGAAGCTGGAGGTTTCTACTCCCGAGGAATATGTGAATGGCTGTGTAGGCTATATCTGTTCTCACCGCGGCAAGATCCTGAATATCGATGCTAAGGCAAATCAGAAGATTATTTCAGCTGAGGCGCCCCTGGCAGAGATGTTCGGGTATGCCACTAGTTTCCGCTCTCTTTCCAGCGGCCGGGCAAATGCCACCATGGAATTTGATAAATATACGCAGGTCCCCGGGCAGGTCGCCCAGAAGATACTGCAGGAGAGGCAAAAACAAAAAGAGGAGGATAAATAAACCATGAGGAAGATATTTATTTTACTGTCGGCTATTTGTTTAATGTTTTGCTATGGGAGGATCTTGGCTATGGATGGAACAACTGTAGTTTTGGAGACTAATCAAGGGGATATAGAGGTTAAATTAAAACCTGATGTTGCGCCAAAGGCGTGCGAGAACTTTATTAAGTTAATAGACAAAGGTTATTATGACGGTTTGATTTTTCACCGCGTGATCAAGGGATTTATGATCCAGGGCGGAGACCCCACTGGAACCGGGATGGGCGGAGAATCAGCCTGGGGCAGTCCTTTTGAAGATGAGGTAAGCCCTGTAGCTAAATTCGACGGCCCGGGAATCCTGGCTATGGCAAACTCCGGTCCGAATACAAATGGCAGCCAGTTTTTTATTACTTGCGCTAAAACGCCATGGTTAAATATGCGCCATACCATCTTCGGCGAGGTGGTCTCCGGTTTAGATGTAGTGCAGAAAATCGAAAATACTCCGGTTAATGCCGAAGACCGGCCTATTACCGAGCAGAAGATCATCCGGGCATATATAAAATCCAAACCCTAAGGCATCCTTCAAACAAAAAGGGCCATGTTTACATGGCCCTTTTTGGAGGGGATAATCCTCGATGGCTTGCGCTATCGTTTTTCCTCCGCTTCCAGTTAACAAAAAAGAGTAATCAAAGCATGCCACATGCCGGATAAAAATCAAGGTTATTTTAAGGCTATTTAGAAAGCGTTTTCTTAAAATATGCAAAAAATAGATTATCGCAGGGAATTAAATTGCGCGCAATTAAAAGCAGTGGAGTCTATTGACGGCCCGCATTTAGTAATTGCCGGCGCAGGTAGCGGCAAGACGCGTGTTTTAGTCCACCGGGTTGCTTACCTGGTTGAGAAAGGAGTAAGGCCTGAGCAGATTCTTTTGCTTACCTTTACGCGCCGTTCCGCCGAAGAGATGCTGCGCCGGGCAAGCCTGCTTTTAGATGAAAGGTGCAAGCATGTTTCCGGAGGCACCTTCCATTCTTTTGCGAATATGGTCCTGAGAAAATACG
>JAQUSM010000091.1 GCA_028715095.1 Candidatus Omnitrophota bacterium | reverse complement strand
ACGCAATTAAAGACTATCTCGGAAAAACTTCTCTATAACAAACTTATCCAGCATATAGTTGATTTGAATATTCCGCAGGGCGATATCAAGCACCAGCCAGGGTATCATTTTAACTTAGTTACAGTTGATTTACTCAGTGCTACAGACTCCGGGCTTTTGGAGATCAGCAAAAAAGGCCAGCTCTTCCTGAATTTAGATGAGATGCGCCAGATTAGGGATTATTTCCGCAAACAAAAACGTAATCCTGTTGATTGTGAATTGGAGACAATCGCCCAGACCTGGTCCGAGCATTGTTATCATAAGACTTTCCGCGGCAACATTGCCTATAAAGAAAACAAAGCTGCTCCCGCCTTAGGGAATATGTCTATTAAAGGCTTGCTTAAATCCACAATCATGAAGGCGACTAAAGAGTTGAATAAAAGCTGGTGTGTTTCTGTTTTTAAAGATAACGCCGGGGTGATCAGGTTTGATGAAAAAAATAATATCTGTTTTAAAGTTGAAACGCATAACCATCCTTCGGCCTTAGAGCCGTTTGGCGGGGCAAATACCGGTATCGGCGGTGTAATCCGCGACCCTATGGGAACAGGCATGGGCGCCAAACCGATTTTAAACAGCGATATATTTTGTTTTGCTCCGCCGGATCTGGCATTTAACAAAGTGCCTGCCGGTTCCTTGCATCCAAAACGGGTGATGAAGGGGGTAGTCAGCGGCGTGCGCGACTATGGAAACAAGATGGGGATCCCCACGGTAAACGGGGCCATTCTTTTCCATGAACATTTCGCGGGAAACCCGCTGGTCTATTGCGGCACAGTGGGGATTATGCCCAAAGATAAATCTTTTAAGAAGACCAATGTTGGCGACCTGGTGGTTGTGCTCGGCGGCAGGACCGGCCGCGACGGTATACACGGAGCGACTTTTTCTTCCGGTGAACTGACCCATGAATCCGAAACTATCTCCAGCGGCGCGGTGCAGATAGGCAATCCCATCCAGGAAAAGAAGATGCTGGATACAATTTTAGAGGCGCGTGACGCCAATCTCTATAGCGCGATTACGGATTGCGGCGCGGGAGGTTTATCCAGCGCGGTAGGAGAGATGGCCGCGGAATTGGGTGCCAAAGTTTATCTGGAGCGCGTGCCCTTGAAATACTCCGGTCTTTCTTATATGGAGATATGGATCTCCGAGTCGCAGGAGAGGATGGTGCTCTCTGTTCCTCCTGAAAACATTGATAAATTAATTGAGGTATTTGCGAATGAAGATGTTGAGGCTACGGTAATCGGAGTATTTACAGATACCAAAAGGCTGGAGCTTTACTATGAAGATAACAAGGTCTGTGATTTAGATATGCGTTTTCTACATGAAGGCATACCGCAGATTACCAAGAAAGCAGTATACGAGCAGGCCAGGCACAAAGAGCCAAAGATACCCCTGAAGAAAAATCTCACCGCGGATTTATTCAAATTGCTTGCGCATTATGATATCTGCTCCAAGGAATGGGTGATCCGGCAGTATGACCATGAAGTGCAGGGCGCATCGATTATCAAGCCTTTGTCCGGCCTGGTTAATGACGGGCCGTCTGACGCCAGTGTTAGCAGGCCTTTGTTTGACTCGGCCAAAGGAATTATTATCTCCAATGGAATAAATTTCCGTTTTGGTTTTATTGACCCTTACTGGATGGCGGCTTCCTGCATTGACGAAGCATTGCGTCAGATTATCAGCGTGGGCGGTTCATTAAAAGAAGTGGCGGTATTGGATAATTTTTGCTGGGGGAATCCGGATAAGCCGGACCGCTTAGGCAGCCTGGTGCGCGCCGCTTACGGCTGCTATGATGCCGCCAAGGAATATGGAGTGCCGTTTATCTCCGGTAAAGACAGCCTTTATAATGAATTCAGCGTGCATGGAAAATCAACCTCTATCCCCGGGACACTGCTTATCTCGGCGATCAGCGTGATGGAGGATGTAAATAAATGCGTATCCATGTACGCAAAGAAAGAGGGCAATTTAATTTATATCGTGGGAAAGACCCGCGATGAATTAGGCGGCTCGCATTATTATGATTTATATAACGCCGTGGGTAATCAGGTGCCTAAGATTAAGTACCGGGAGTCAAAGAAGATATTTTCCGCTTTAAGCAAGGCAGCGGAAAATGGCCTGGTTGAGGCAATGCATGATTGTTCTGACGGAGGCATGGCGATAGCCCTGGCAGAGATGGTTTTTAGCGGAGGCCTGGGGGCGGAGATATTTTTAGCAGAGGTTCCTTATGAATCATCAAATCCAAGAAATGATTCCCTGCTTTTTTCAGAGTCTAACTCCCGTTTTGTGGTGGAGGTGGATAAGAAAAATAAAGAAGAGTTTGAGAAAATATTAAAGGGCCTGGATTTTTGCCTGGCAGGCTGCTTGACCGGCGGCAATAGCTTTAAAATATACGGCCTTGACGGCAAGCTTTGCGTAGATGCTGATAGCCGCAAATTAAAAGAAAGTTGGCAGGAGCCTTTAAGGTGGTAGGGGGTAAAATGGCCAAAATAAAACCGTGCGCCAAAAAAGATGTGCTGGTAGAGGATGATTTTCTGCAGGGGGATACCTGGCGGATATTCCGCATCATGTCGGAGTTCGTGGACGGTTTTGAAATACTTTCCAAAATAGGCAGGGCAGTTTCTATCTTTGGTTCGGCGCGCACTAAGCCGGGAAGCAGGCATTACAAATTGGCCGAAGAGATAGCATATCAGATTGCCAAGGCAGGATACGCGATAATTACCGGGAGCGGGCCGGGGCTTATGGAGGCGGCTAACAAGGGCGCCCGGGCCGCAAAGGGGCATTCTATTGGTTTGAATATTCAGCTGCCCTGCGAGCAGAAGCCGAATAGATTCGTAGATACTGTTTTGAGGTTCCGTTACTTTTTTGTGCGCAAGGTTATGTTTGTAAAATACGCCAAGGCTTTTGTAATCCTGCCCGGAGGATTCGGGACTTTGGATGAGTTCTTTGAGGCAATTACCCTTATCCAGACCAACAGGATAGATAAGTTTCCGGTAGTCCTTTTTGACAGTAAATACTGGAAGCCGTTATTGGAATGGTTGAAATCTACGGTCTATAGCCATGGCAATATCAGCAAAGAAGACCTGAAATTATTTGTTTTGGCCGATGAACCCAAAGAAGTGGTACAGGTCATAAAAAGATTTTATGAAGAAACCTAAGGTTTGCATTTTAAGAAGCGCCGGCACCAACTGCGACAAAGAGACAGCGGCGGCATTTAAATTTGCCGGGGCCCAGCCAGAACTTTTGCATATCAACAGCCTGGTCAGCAGGCAAAGGATGCTTAATGATTTTCATATATTGGCCCTGCCCGGAGGCTTTAGCTATGGCGACGACATTGCTTCGGGGAAGATCTTTGCTAATGAACTGAGGTTTAAGCTTGCGGATTCCCTGCGCCAATTCATCGCTGATGGAAAATTAATTATCGGCATCTGTAATGGTTTCCAGATCCTGGTTAAAAGCGGACTTTTACCCGGGCCTGTGCGCCAGCTAAAACAAAACACCAGTTTGATCATCAACGACTCAGGAAAATTTGAAGCCCGCTGGGTATACCTGAAGCCGGGAGGAAAATGCGCCTGGACAAAGGGCTTGAAGAAAATAATATATCTTCCGGTGGCTCACGGAGAAGGCAAGTTTGTGACAGAGGATAAACAGGTATTAAGCCGGCTTAAGAAGAACGGCCAGATTGTTTTTGAATATTGCGACGCCAAGGGTAAGCTTTCCGGTTATCCGGATAACCCGAATGGCTCGATAAAGAATATTGCCGGAATTACTGATGAGACAGGCAGGATTTTAGGCCTGATGCCGCATCCGGAAAGGCATATCTACGCGGGATCCCATCCGCGTAACTGGGAATTAAAATCCAAACATGAAGGCGATGGATTACAAATATTCAGAAATGGAGTGGAATATGTTAAAGAAAAACTCAAGTGATGAGCCAAAAGAGTATTGCGGGTTATTCGGAATAACAAATAACAGGCAGGCGGTATGGCTTACGTATCTTGGGCTTTTTGCCCAGCAGCACCGCGGCCAGGAGGCCTGCGGTATTGTGGCTAATAATCAGGGGGTGCTGTCCATCCATAAGGATATGGGCTTAGTCAGCGACGTATTCAGCGAGCAGGTGCTTAGCCGCTTAAAAGGCAATATGGCTGTGGGCCACGTGCGTTATTCAACTACCGGTTCAAGCGTATTAAAGAATTCCCAGCCTCTTTTGCTCGATTACGCCAATGGTTCGATCTGTATCGCCCATAACGGCAACCTGGTAAATTCACTTGAGCTGCGCCAGAAACTGGAGAAAAGCGGTTCGATCTTTCAGACTACGACCGATTCAGAGCTGGTTATTCATCTTATGGCGCGCAGCAATAAGCGCAGCCTGGAGGACAGCCTGGTTTATGCCTTAAAAAGAGTTAAAGGCGCTTATTCCTTAGTATTGATGAACAGCAGCTATCTGATTGGCGCAAGGGACCCGCATGGTTATAGGCCGTTGGTTTTAGGAAAATTCGGTGCTTCATACTGTCTGGCTTCAGAGACCTGCGCCTTTGATTTGATCGGCGCCAAATTCGTGCGCGAGATTGAACCCGGCGAAATAGTGTTGATTAATAACCAGGGTGTTTTAAAATCAATTAAACCAAAAGAATTGGTTGCCGGCCACTATGCGTTTTGCACTTTTGAGCATGTTTATTTTTCCCGCCCGGATTCAAAAGTATTTGGTGAAACCGTGCACACTGTGCGCCGTAAACTGGGAGCGCAATTAGCCAAGGAACATCCGGTTGAAGCTGATTTTGTAGTACCGGTTCCGGATTCGGGGTTTTCCGCTGCCCTCGGTTATTCGCAGGAATCAGGGATTCCTTTAGAGATGGGGA
>JAQUSM010000005.1 GCA_028715095.1 Candidatus Omnitrophota bacterium | reverse complement strand
TTCGTTTCAGCTAAAGCGAAGTTTTCATAAACATAGCGGTAAATAAGCGGGACATTAATATCAAACTTTAAAAGTTCGGCAACCGCCTGATGGGTAAAACTGGAGGTATTGGAATACCTGAATGAACCTGTGTCCGTCATTATTCCGGTATACATGCAAATAGCCTCAGGCTTGTCAATAGGCAGGCGCATTTGTTTATAAATACGATAAATCATTTCGGAGCAAGATGAAGCGCGCGGGTCAACCCAATACAGGTCTCCGAACCCCTGGTTGCTGATATGATGGTCGATATTTAAGACAGGCTTACTGTCTTTATTCAGCCGCCAAACTTCTCCGGTACGTTTCAAATCAGCGCAGTCCAAAACCACCATGCAATCAAACTTGATATAAGGCGATTTAGCCCCTAACTTGCGTATTTTTTTTATCCCCGGCAGAAAGTCATGGCCGTAAGGAATGCCATCTTCATTTAAAATTATACCCTGTTTGCCTAATTTTCTAATCAAGGCGTAAAAAGCAAGTTCCGCCCCTAAAGCATCCCCTTCTAAACTGGTGTGTGCTGTGATTAGAAAATTATTATATTTTTTTATGCCTGCGCAGATTTCTTTTAGCCCCACCCTTCTGCCCGTCCTTTCCCGTATTTAACCCAGCCTCACCCTTAGAAACATCTTCAGGCTGATCCAGCTCCTTTATTTTATTTAATACCTCTTCAATCCTTACGCTGTATTCGGTTGAATGATCCTCATGGAACATCAGTTCGGTGGCAAAACGCAAATTGATCCTCTGGGCAACCAGGCTGCGGATATAGCCTAAAGCAGAATCCAGGGCCAGCTTGGTCTTTTTACAATCCTCATCTTTGCCCAGGACGCTATAAAAAACCTTGGCGTTCCTTAAATCTTTAGTCAACTCCACCCGGGTTATGGTAACAAAACCTACGCGCGGGTCTTTAAGTTCATCGTGAATAATCAGGCTAACTTCTTTCTTTATTGCTTCCTCAACACGTTCTTTTCTAGACATTTTATTCCGCTCCGTTATTATGTTATATTTTTTGCCAATTTCCTGGCCAAGGCAAGCTCTTCCTGACGGTTGCTTAATTTTCCGTTGAGCCTTGCTGCCAGCACCCTGTTTAATATCTTCTGATACTTCGGACCGGGCAAGACGCCCATCCGGAACAAATCATCCCCTGATATAGAAAGGCGCAAATCATTATAAACCTTAAGGAAATCTGCGATATGTTTCTTAAATACACTATCCCGGGAGACAGAACGCAGCAGGATAATTGCCTCAAATTCTAAAGGCTTAAGTAAGGCAAAAATCTGTCCCGGGGTAATCCGTTTATTTTTTAAACGCCTGATAAAATTCTGATTAATTTTATGGCAGCTGATGATCTTCTTTTCTTCCTTTTTAGACAGCCCCAGCTTGCGGGCAATCTTCTTTCTTTGAGTCAAAGTAAGCCGGCTCAATAAGGCAGCGAAATAAATAAGCCAGGCCTCAAACTGTTTATGAAATGGGAAATCTTGCATAAACCAGGCAATCTCTTTATTAATTGACTTGAATAAATCAAATGTTGCCTTAGCGGGCTTTAGTTCATCGCTAATAAAAGATACCCCACCTAAAGCACAGAGCTGCTTAATCTGGGCTGATGGATCTTTCTCTTTAAACATTAATATCAGTTCATCGCGCATCCGGTGGGGGTTCACCTTTTCCAAGAAACCTGATTTTACGGCCTCTTTCAGAAGGGAAAGTGTTTTAGGCTCAAACTTAAAATTATAGCGCTGCTGGAAACGGATGGCCCTTAAAATACGTGTAGGATCATCCTTAAAGCTTAAATCATGCAAAACACGGATTTTACCTGCCGCCAGGTCATCTTTTCCGCCAAAGATATCAATTAGCTTCTGGCTGCCTTCAGAAAGGCTAAACGCCATGGCATTTATAGTAAAGTCGCGCCGGAATAGATCCTCCTTAAGCGATCCCGGGCTTACTACCGGCAGAGAAGCGCAAGAGGGATAAATTTCTTTACGCGTGGTGGCAATATCCACCTTCAGCCGGTGGTCCAGGATTAAAGTGGCGGTACCGAACCTTTCATGTCTTATTAGCCTGGAATTTAACCTCTTAGACAGGACCTCGGCAAATTTGATACCGTTGCCTTCAACGGTTATATCTAGATCCCAATCCTTTGCGCCTAAGATAAGGTCGCGGGGAAAACCGCCTACCAGATATGCCGGCATATCAGTTTCCTTAGAAACCTTTTTTGCCAAATCAATCAGGAATTTTATTTCCCGCGGCAAGTTTTTTAAATATTTTTTCATCTTTCACCTGCATCCTGCATACGCCTGCTGGCCTTTAAGGTCTGGGATGGAACATTTTGTGGATCGTCTTGAGCCTCTCTTTATCTATGTGCGTATAAATCTGCGTAGTAGAAATATTAGAATGTCCGAGCATCTCCTGCACTGAACGCAGGTCCGCTCCTCTTTCCAATAAGTGCGTAGCGAATGAATGCCTTAGTGTATGTACTTTTATCGGTTTCTTGATCTTGGCTTCTTTGGCATACTGTTTGATCAATTTCCAAACAGATTGCCGGGATAACTTATTTCCGGAACGGTTTACAAAAAGAAACTCCGATGTTTTATTCTTCAGGAAATACGGCCGGCTGAATTCCAGGTATTTCTTAATATTGCCGATTGCTTTTTTCCCCAGGGGGATAACCCTTTCCTTGTTACCTTTTCCGATGCAGCGTAAAAAACCGATGTCCAGATTCACGCTATTAACTTTAAGATCAGTGGATTCGGACACACGCATGCCTGTGGCATAAAGAGTCTCCAGAATTGCCTTGTCCCTGGCGCCCTGGCGGAGCCGTACATCTGGCTGGCTGATCAATGCCTCCACTTCATTCAAGGAAAGCGTATCCGGGACCTTCTTCCATAATTTTGGAGAGTCGATCAACGTCGTAGGGTCATCTTTTAAGACTCTTTCCCTGGCCAGGAAGCGATGGAACATGCGTATAGCTGCAAGCCTCCGGGAGATACTCGTAGGAGAGACACCCTTTTCTTTCTCGGAAAGCATGAATTCAATAATATCGTTTTTTAAAACTTTTGAAAGAGCGTTTAAGCCGCGCTTAATCATAAAGTCCAAATAAATATTTAAATCCTGCCGGTAGGCAATAATGGTATTCTTGGCCAGCCCGCGCTCAACCGAAAGATAATCTAAAAATGAATCAATAAGTTCTTTCAATTTAACCTATAAATGGATTGTTAATCTTTTCTCTGCCTATAGTAGTCGGCGCCCCGTGCCCCGGATAAACCTTTGTTTGGCCGGGCAGCACGAATAATTTTTCTTTTATTGATTTATTTAGCAGGTATTCGCTGCCTTCCGGCAGGTCGCAGCGGCCTACCCCCTGGCAAAATAATGTGTCCCCGGTAAAAAGAATATCCGCCTGCGGCTTTTTCATCAAAAGCCCGATACCTCCCGGAGTATGCCCCGGCAAATGTAAAACCTCCAATTCAAGACAATCTAATTTAATGATTTCCCTGTCCTCCAAAGCCTTAATTTCAGATTTTACTTTATAAGGCAAGGCGAAACTGGCGGAAAGATTTTTGCCCGCGTTTTCAAGCATCACTAAATCCTGCTTATGGGCATAAACACAAACCCCAAATTCATCATCGCCTCCGATATGGTCATAATGACCGTGAGTATTAATCACCATCGCCGGCCTTAATTTATGCCTGTCCAATACAGTCTTTATTTTACGCGCCTGGTCTCCGGGGTCAATAATAATAGCCTCCCCGGCTTCTGCACAGGCAAGTATGTAACAATTGACTTGCATTGGACCAACAATAACGGTTTCCAGGATCATTTCAGATAATTCTTGATTTTTGGATAAATAAACCTTTGATGGATATCAGATTCAATCCCTTCGGCGGCATGAAGATTGCCGCTGTCATTTGTTCCGTAAACATCACTTTTTATAGAAGCCAGCAGGTCAGCCGATTTGCCAATGTACAAATCAAGGTTCTTCTGCATCTCCTCTACCAGCATATTCTTCATATTGGCCAGATTCTTTAATGCCTCCTGAGCGCAATCTACTTTCTTTTTCAGGCTTGATTTCTGGGTAAGCGCATTCTCCAGTTCATCCTGCCAGGATTTCCAAAAAAGAAAATGCTGCCGGTATAGCTCTTCCTTGGTCATATTTGGGCCTTTATATTCTTCCGGGACAAGGACCATTTCAACTGCCTGGTCGGGTTTTTTGGATTTACGGGTAAATTTACGCGTAAAGGATTCGCATCCTGTCAAATCTAACAATAAAAAACCAAACAGTAGAAATAGGAATATCTTCTTTATTCTCATCTGATCATCTCCCTGAATTCTTTTTCGCTAATAATCTTTACCCCCAGCTGCCTGGCTTTATTAAATTTTGTCCCTGCGTTTACTCCTGCTACCACTATATCAGTCTTGCTGCTTATACTGGAACCCGGCATACCCTTAGAACGGCGCACCAGCTCTTCTGCTTCGGAGCGTGAAAATCCGGTCAGCTCTCCGGTAAAAACTACCGTCTTGCCCGTTAATTTATTAATCTTGAAGTTTCCGGGCAGTTGGCGCATGTTGACTCCGGCATCTTTTAAATCCTGGATCAGCTTACGGGTTTGCTTAAGATTAAAATAGTTCAAAATAGACCCTGCCATAACCTGGCCTATCTCCGGGATACTGTCTAAATCCTCCAATCTTGCCTGCATAAGTTTTTGCATATCGGAAAATTCTTCGGCCAATGTATATGCGGCTTTCTGCCCCACATGACGTATACCCAAAGCAAAAATCAGCCGCGCCAAAGGCTGCTGCTTGCTTTTTTCAATGGAGCTTAATAAATTATTAGCCTTCTTTTCCTTAAACAACTCCAGCTTTAATAAATTCTCCAGCTTAAGCTTATAAACATCCGCTAAACTTTTGAGCAGTTTTAAACTTACCAGCTGGTTGATTACCGCCTCACCCATCCCCTCAATATCCAGGGCATCACGGCTGGCGAAATGTAAAAGCGCCCGCTCCAGCTGCGCGGGGCAATCAGAATTAATACAGCGATAAGCCACATCCTCTTCTTTTTCTTTAACAATCTTCTCCCCGCAGGCAGGGCATTTTACAGGGATATTATAAGGCTTCCTGCCTTTTTGCTCCACCACTTTTACCACTTTCGGGATTACATCTCCGGCGCGCTCAATGAGCACCCGGTCGCCTTCCCGCAGCCCCAGCCTCTCTATCTCATCAAAATTATGCAAAGTAGCGTTGCTGATAACCACCCCGGAACACTCCACCGGTTTAAGTTCAGCCGTTGGAGTAATTACTCCTGTGCGGCCGACATTGACTTTAATTGAAATTAATTCAGTAGTTGCCTGCCGGGCAGCAAACTTATAGGCCACTGCCCAACGCGGGCTTTTAGCGGTAAAACCGAGATCCTTCTGTTGAGCAAGGTCATTTAGTTTAACCACTACCCCGTCAATTTCATAGCTTAGCTCGTCGCGCCTCTGTTGCCACATATTACAATAAGCGATTACTTCATTTATATTACGGCAAAGCGCAGAATGCGTGTTTGTGCGCACCCCCCACCCCTTAAGCCTGGTCAAAAAATCCCATTGAGTATTTATGGAATGGTTCTGATATGCGCCCAAAGAATGCGCGAAGAAATTAAGGTGCCTTTTGGCGACAATGCTGCTATCCAGCAATTTTAAAGAACCGCTGGTAGCATTGCGGGGATTGGCAAATAAAACCTCGCCATTATCCACGCGCTCCTTGTTAACCTGCGAAAAGTCTTTCTTCTCCATATATACCTCACCGCGGATTTCAATAAAATCCGGGATATCTTTACCCGCCAGAACTAAAGGAATAGGGCGGATTGTTTTTATGTTTGCGGTCACGTCTTCGCCCATCTGCCCATCTCCGCGCGTTGCCCCTACAATAAGCTTGCCTTTTGAATAAGTCAAGTTGGCGCTTACCCCGTCAATTTTAAGCTCAACCACATACTCATAAATACGCTCATTACCTAAACCCTTGCGCACACGTTCATCCCAGCTGGCTAATTCATCAATAGAGTAGGTATTATCCAGCGAGAACATTCCAACTTTGTGTTTTACGGTCTTAAAACCCGGGCTTATACCCGAACTCAGGCGCTGGCTGGGAGAATCATCAGTGCGAAACTGCGGATACTGGCCTTCAAGCAACTGTAGCCTGAGCATTAAATCATCGTATTCTTTATCGGAAACAAGCGGCTGGCTTAAAACATAATAAGAATAATCATGTTTTCTTATCTTTTCTTTTATCAGCTCAATCTCTTTTTTGATTTGAATAGTCATTTTAGCAATTCAATAAAGACTAGAATTTAATTTGAAAACTGCGGGAATTTCCGCTTTGTCTTTCGGTAGGCAGGCAGCCGGGCTGCCATTCAGTATTTGCTTCTTCAATATAACGGGAAAAATGCTGGTTGACTTGTTCGAGAAAATTATTCAAAGTATCTTCTTCGGCTTCCGCCAATACTTCTACGCGGCCGTCGTTTAAATTTTTTACCCAGCCGCAGAGTTTCAAGGAATTGGCAATATCCTGCACGGTATAACGGAAACCTATGCCTTGTACCCTGCCTGAATAATAAATATGCAGTTGCTTTATCATAGCCTAAGCTATCTCCCGTTATCTAACCGCTTCGCGGTACTTTGATGCAACACACCAAATACCGCTCGCAGATAACGGGATTAACTCGCAGACGGCCTTACGCTGTTTTAATACTTGCTCACCTTGTTCGCAAGTATTAAATTCGCGGACGGCTTCGCCTGCACTTTATGTCGCTTACGCTCCATAAAGTGTCCGCTCATTTAAGTCGGGGCGACAGGACTTGAACCTGTGACCTCAGCGTCCCGAACGCTGCGCTCTACCAAACTGAGCCACGCCCCGTGCACAAGCACGGCACCCGCGCAATTCCTTTCTGCGCGGGGTGCCATAAGATGCCTAATTAAAATAGTATACCAAAGATTTATAGCTTACGCAATAACAGAAAAAACTAGACAGCGGTTCTTTTAGCGAGGATGTCGAACTCTACATTCAACTTGTCAGAAGGGCCCTTAAAACCTAAAGTTGTGTTCTTGAGGGTATGAGGAATAACAAAAACACTGATGAGATTCGTACGCCTGTCTGCTAAAGTCAGGCTTATCCCGTCCAGGGATATCGAGCCCTTAGGCAGGTAGTAGCGTATAAAACTTGCCGGGATTGCAATTTCAAATGCCAAATTCCCGTTACGCAAGCCCTTCCTGCGTATCAAACCCAAACAATCAATATGCCCGGTGACAAAATGCCCGGACACCTTATCTCCAAGCCTAAGGCTGCGCTCAAGGTTTACTTTCTCGCCTGCCCTAAGTAAACCAAGGTTTGTTTTCTCTGAAGTTTCAGCCATAACTTCAAAACTAAATAAATCTTTATTAAAAGAGGTTACCGTCAGGCAAACTCCGTTAACCGCAATACTGTCTCCAACCCTGGCATCTTGAAGGGTTTTAAGCGCTAAAATCTCAAGCACCATAACCCTGCCTTGACGCATCACTCTTTTAACTTTGCCTAATTCCTCAACTATGCCGGTAAACATTTATCTGATATTTGCCTCAATGAGCAGGTCTTCACCTAAACGCCGGATCTTCGCCTGGCCGAGTTTTATTGCCTGGTCTGCGCGCTTGACCCCTTTACCCATTACCGATGAAACCGCGTCCTTGCCTCCGATAATCTTAGGGCTGATAAAGAACAATATCCTGTCTACCAGCCTTTCATCAAAGAGCGAGCCGACAAGAGTGCCTCCGCCTTCAACAATAATATTGCTGATTTGTAACCGGGATAATTTTTTAAGGGCATCGCGCAAATTAACCTGGCCTTCCTTTTCTTTAACCTCAAGTATTGTAGCTTTTGCCGCAAGGCTCTTACGGTTTTCTGTCTCCTGCCCGGGCTTGCTCGGCAAAGTTACAATAATTACCCTGCTTGCCTCTGAGAAAATATTGGAATTCTCGGGCGTGCTCAAATTACTGTCTATAATTATTTTGATTAACTGTTTCTGCGGCGAGACGGCATTAAGACGGGGATTATCCCGCAAGACCGTATTTACCCCGACCATAATCGCGTCATAATCCTTGCGTATATTGTGCGCGAAAAGGCGTGACTTATCAGAAGTGATCCATTTGGAATCACCGGTAAAAGTAGCGATACGGCCGTCAAGGGATTGCGCCACTTTAACCGTAATAAAAGGGATGCCGGCGGTAATATATTTTATGAAAATGGCGTTAATCTTTTCTAACTGCTCGCTTAATATTCCAAACCTTACCTTAATATTATTTTGTTTAAGCAGCAAAATGCCTTTTCCGTTATTCAAAGGGTTGGGATCTATCATGCCGACAACCACCTCTTTTATGCCGCTTTGGATTATACGGTTAACACAAGGCGGGGTGCGGCCGGTATGCGTGCACGGCTCAAGCGTAACATACAAACTTGCCCCTTTTGCTTTCTTTCCCGCTTCATCCATAGCGACGATCTCGGCATGCGCCAGTCCGGCTTTAGCATGAAACCCCTTACCGATAATCTTGCCGTCTTTTACTACCAAGGCGCCTACTAAAGGATTAGGAGAAGTCTTGCCCTTGGCTTTAAGAGCCAGCCTTAAAGCCAGCCCCATATAATATTCATCAGTTTTCTTAATCATCTTTTACTCTGGCGTAATTTCTCCACCAGTTCAATAGGTATCTTAATTGCCCCTAATTTTATTTCAGGTTTTACGCTGCCGTGGAAATCCGAGCCTCCGGTAACCAAGAGGTTAAGTTTTTTAGCCAGATCCAGGTAGAAATTAACCATAGACTGGGAATGCTCGGGATAATAAACCTCTATACCTTCTAATCCATAACCGCAAAATTCATCAATCAATGCGTCATTATGCAGTATATACGGATGCGCCAAAACAGCCAAGCCTCCGGCACCCTTAATCAGGTTTATCGCCTCAAGAGGAGAAAGATTAAACCCTAAAGCATATGCCGGAGATTTATCCCCTATGTATTTACGGAAAGCTTCAGCGGTAGTAGCAACCCAGCCCTCTTTAACTAATGCCCGGGCAATATGCATCCTGCCTGCGGTGCCTTTCCCGGAAATATCAAAAACAGACTGAGGGTTAAGGTTTACCCCCTGTTCTCCTAAATTATTTACAATTTTATAAATTCGTTCAATACGATTAAGCTGAACTGTTTTTAATTTATCAAGCAATGCTTCATTCTTGTAATCTATAAAATAGCCGAGGATGTGAATCTCCTGGCTTTCATATTGCGCGGTCAACTCAATACCGGGGATAACCTCTAAATCCGTGCCCTGCGCCGCTGCCTGGGCCTGAGGGATAGCCTCTATAGTATCATGATCGGTTATGGCGATCGCCGAAAACCCGCGGGCAAGACCTTCCTTAACTAATTGTTCAGGCGTAAAAGTGCCGTCGCTCCTGGAGGTATGCACATGTAAATCAGCGTATTTCACCCCGCACCTTCCTTCTTGTTTATCCATTAGACCCTTACACTTTTTAATCTTCTGGTACAAAAAGGCGTAAGGCTACTTTTCCTTTTCGATTTTAATTTGGTCCAATATGGCATTGACAAACTTGCCAGATTCAGATCCGGAATATTTCTTGGCCAGTTCCACTGCTTCATTTATCGTTACTTTCGGAGGGATATCCTCGCGGAAAATAAGTTCAAAACAACCTAAACGCATAATATTGCGGTCGACAAAAGCCATGCGTTCAAGCTTCCAGTTTGCCGCATATTTGCTGATCTTTTCATCAATCTCCTGCATATGCTCGACTACCCCCTTAAGCAGTTCTGCGGAAAAATCCTTAAGTTCAGCAGAAATATTTTCCTGGTCATTAGATAACCAAAAACTGTCCAGTATATCCTGCCAACTGCCCCGGGTGATGTCCGCCTGGTAGAGCATTTGCAATACATATTCACGAGCCTTAGTCCGTTTTCGCATGGGTTATTTTAACTGCCCTGTTAAATTCACCATTTCAATAGCCGAAAGCGCGGCATCGCGGCCCTTATTGCCATCTTTAGAACCTGCGCGCTCTACTGCCTGCTCAATACTATCTGCGGTAATAATACCAAAGATAACCGGAATGCCGCTATCCAGAGAAACTTTGGCTACGCCTTTTGCCACTTCAGAAGCGATATAATCAAAATGCGGAGTCGCCCCGCGAATAACCGTCCCCAAACAAATCAAGGCGTCAAATGATTTAGTTTTAGCCATTTTTTGCGCGACCATCGGAACCTCAAAGGCCCCGGGGACCCAAGCCACGGTAATATTTTTATCATCTGCGCCATGCCTTACCAATGTATCGATACATCCGCTTACCAGCTCCTTGGTCATAAAATCATTAAACCGGGAAGCCACCAGCCCAAAAGATTTTCCTTTTGCCAGTAAATTACCCTCGATCACTTTTACCATCTTTCTCTCCCTTCTCTTTTTAAATGTCTAAATGATGCCCCAATTTCTCTTTCTTTGTTTTAAGATATTTATAATTCTCTGCGTTAGGCTCTATCTCCAAAGGCACCCGTTCAAAAACCTTCAGGCCATAACCTTCCAGGCCGACAATCTTGCGCGGGTTATTAGTCAGCAATCTTATCTGTTTAATCCCTAAGTCTACAAGGATCTGGGCGCCGATACCATAATCGCGCAGGTCAGCCTTATGCCCTAACGCTTCATTTGCCTCAACAGTATCCATGCCTTTATCCTGAAGGTTATAAGCACGCATTTTCTCCACCAGGCCGATACCCCTGCCCTCCTGGTTCATATAAAGAATTACCCCTTTTTTCTCAAGGGAGATAATCTGCATAGCCCTCTCTAATTGCCTGCCGCAATCGCAACGCAATGAACCAAAAACATCCCCGGTCAAACACTCCGAATGTACACGCACCAATATCGCTTCGTCTGACCAGCTGCCCATACAAAGCGCTATATGCGTCTGGCTGTTAGTCTTATCCCGATACATAATTAACCTGAACTCACCAAATTTTGTAGGAAGCTTGGTCTCCACTACAGCTTCAACCAGTTTTTCCTTCCTGCGGCGGTATTCAATAAGGCTGGCAATGGTACAAATCTTTAAATTATGTTTCCTGGCAAACTCCATGAGTTGCGGCAGCCGGGCCATAGAACCATCATCATTCATAATCTCGCAAATCACTCCTGCCGGATAAAGACCGGCCAGGCGCATCAAATCCAGGCTTGCTTCAGTATGCCCTGCCCTGACTAAAACACCGCCTCGGCGGCTTCGTAAAGGAAAAATATGCCCTGGCCGTGCCAGCTCTTCCGGCCTGCTTTGGCTGTTAATTAAAACCTCAATTGTCCTGGCCCGGTCATAAGCAGAGATCCCCGTAGTTACCCCCTTGGCGGCATCAACAGAAATCATCCAGGCAGTCTTAAAAGGATCTTCCGCATTGGTCTGCAGGGTATTCTTTAACATAGGATCAAGCTCGAGCAAACGCAGCCTCTCCTCCTCCATAGGTACGCAAATAAGCCCGCGGCCAAACTTAGCCATAAAATTTATATCTTCGGGCTTAACAAACGAAGCCGCCATTATCAGGTCGCCCTCATTCTCGCGGTCTTCGTCATCAACTACGATAACCATCTTTCCCGCTTTTAAATCTTCAATTATTTCGGAAATCGAATTGAACATAACTTTACCCTCAATAAAAAACCCAAAGATAATCTTTGGGCGTATTAATTTTAATCTTTTCCCATCTGGACTTTAACCATCGGCCCTGGAATCTCACCAGATCTGCTGGCGTTAAAACATTAAACGCCTGCTCGCGGGCTTTTTCACCCAAACCAATCGGTTGGTTTGGTGTGCGCTTGTTGCGCTTACACCCAAACCAACTTGATGGTTTGGTGCGCGCTTGCGCGCGACCGCCGGTAAGGATTTTCACCTTGCCCCAAAGATTAATTGTTATTATTTTAACAGAAAAACCGGGCTTGTCAATACAATTAAAAACGGATATAATAGAATAATGCCGGAAAAAATATTATCTGAAATTCATAATCAACTGCTTAGCCAGAAGAAAACTATCGCCGTTGCCGAATCCTGCACCGGAGGATTACTTTGTGTTGAATTAACTAAAAATCCGGGCGCCTCAGCCTATTTCCTCCTGGGAGTTGTTGCTTACAGTAATAACTCTAAGAACAAAATACTGCAAATTCCCGCAAAATTCATCTCTAGATATGGCGCTGTTTCCCGTCAAATCGCAATATCAATGGCAGAGAACATCCGTAAAAAAACAAAAGCAGATTTAGGCATCAGCATAACCGGAATTGCCGGTCCGGGTGGCTCAACCGTAAACAAACCGGTAGGCACTGTTTTTATCTGCCTGTCCGCAAAGAAAAAAAATACCTGCCGGTTATTTTATTTGCGGGGAAACCGCCGGGACATACGGAATAAAGCCACTCAAGAGGCATTGCGTTTATTATGCGCGCATTTATCGCTATAGAGATCCCGGATGAGATTAAAGATTCCCTGTCCAGGATACAAGAAAAACTAAAAGCTGAGCCATTTAAGGTTAGCTGGGTCAAGCCGCAAAACCTTCACCTTACCCTAAAATTCCTGGGGGATATCTCCCTTGGACAGCTAAGTGAAACCAAACAAATAATTTCCGGGATAACAAAAACTTCCGGCTTTGGAATCAAACTAAATACCCTGGGCGTCTTCCCTGATATGGCCGAAGCACGGATAATCTGGGTAGGAGACGATCAACCGCCTTTAGAGTTAAAGGAATTGGCAGAACAATTGGAAATAAGACTATCGGTTTCCGGTATCCCCCGGCAACAGAGGCCTTTTAACGCGCATATTACCATCGGCCGCATAAAAAACCGCCTTCTTCTTTCTGATTTACAAAAAGTTACCGATAAAATAAAAAAGGACATGGAAGGGACAAGCTGGAAGTTTAACTGCAGTAAAGTTACTTTATTTGAAAGCAAGCTTGGCCCGGGCGGGCCAACTTATACGGTATTAGATCAATTTAACCTTAAAATTAACTGAAGCACGATATTAGCATAGATACCGGCAACCAGATCATCCCCCATTACTCCGATTGCTCCATGCATATTCTGCAGTCTTCCTGCGGGATAAGGCTTTAGCGTGTCAAGGATACGGAAAATAAGGAAAGCTAAGACAATTATTTTCGGCTCAGGAGGGATAAAACTAAGGGCAATAAGCATGCCCATTACTTCATCAATAACAATACACCCAGGGTCCTTCCTCTTAAGCAACTGTTCCGCCTGCCCGCTGGTTAATAACCCTAAGACCATTACACAAAAAACAAATATAAAATAAAGAGGCCAGTTACTTCCGCCAAACAGACAAAATATACCTACACCGGCGATACTGCCGAATGTCCCCGGGATCAAAGGCAGATAGCCGATAAAGAAAAAGGTGCTGATTATCCTGACCAAAAAACTATTTAATGCGGTAAATCTCATAAGCGGGTAATTATTTTGCGGTTTTCCCAGAGATAGGACAAACCTGAATAAAGCGTCAGGCCTACGGTAAGCAGCATGAGGCAAAATATCCCCTGGCGGAAGATCTTCTCCCAGGCGGGATTCCAGGTAGAATACCTGAGCACTATTTCTTTAAGCAGGATAAAACCAAGGATAGTGAATATCACTCCCATCTGCAAAACTGTTTTATGTTTTCCGGCCCGGGCTGCGGAGAGCACCTTGCCTTTATTTAAAGCAAAAAGTCGCAAAGAGGTAATCATAATCTCCCTGGCGATAATAATCACAAACATCCAGGCGTCAATAAGCTGTAATTGCACAAACGCCGCAAAAGCTGCCAGCACCAGGATCTTGTCGGCTATCGGGTCCATAAGCCTGCCAAAATCCGTAACCATATTCCTGCGCTGGGCGATCATACCGTCAAATAAATCAGACAACGCCGCAAGGATGAAAACAATTAAACTGGCTACTTTAGGCCAAAGCCCCTGGCAAAACAAAAAGAACATAAATACAAAAGTCAATAAAATACGCGACATGGTTAAACGGTTGGCAAGATTCATTGTGCTACCTCCCCTGCTAAGTCATACTCCAAAGTATCTGTTATTTTAACTTCAGCAAACTCCCCTGCCTTAAGCGAACGTTTTGAGTTCACATAAACCAACCCGTCTACCTCCGGGGCATCCAGCTGGCTGCGCCCGATATAAGCGCCGTCCTGCTCTTCTTCGATAAGCACACGCATGCTCCTGCCCAAGAACCTGGCATTTACCTCGGCAGATATTGCCTGCTGCGCTGCCATAATAATATCAAACCTCTTTTGTTTTAACTCCTGGGTAATTTGCCCCTTAAAGCCATAGGCGGCAGTATCCTCTTCCCGGGAATAGATAAATGCCCCTAACCTCTCAAATTGTATTTCTTTCACAAAATCTAACAACTCTTCAAACTCTTTATCCGTTTCAGACGGAAAACCTACAATAAGCGAAGTGCGTAAACAAACCCCGGGGATAACCTTCCTGATTTTATCAATTAAGGAAACTATTTCTTTTTTAGTGATCAAGCGGTTCATAAGCTTCAGTATGCGATTATTAATATGCTGTATAGGCAAATCGATATATTTGCATACCTGTTCATTCGCCCTGATTAATTCCAGCAACTCATCGCTTACTCGTTCGGGATTTAGATATAAAAGACGGATCCAGCCGATATCAGGCGCATTACGGATTATTTTGTTCAAAAGCCCGCACAGCTGGCTTTTGCCGGATAAATCCAATCCATAACCGGTAATATCCTGTCCGATTATATTAAGCTCGGATATCTTTTCCCGGTTAAAACCTTTAACTTTCCGGATTATCGAGCTCTCATCCAGGCTGTTAAGCCTGCCTTTAATCTTAGGAATAATGCAATAGCTGCAGTTATTTACACAGCCTTCGCATACTTTCAAATAAGCGTAGTGTTTCGGTGTTAAAGCAAACCTTTTTGATTCATGGTTGAGCCCAAGGGCTCCCACAAAGGCGTCTATCTCCGGCAGTTCTTTATTTAAATCTTTGTAACGCTGGGCAAGACAGCCATAGACAATTATCTTTTTAAGCTTCCCCCTTTTTTTAAGTTCTACCAAATCCAAAATAGCATCAACCGACTCTCGCCTTGCCTCTTCAATAAAAGCACAGGTATTCACCAAAACCACTTCTGCTTCGGCGATATCATCAACTATGGAATAGCCTTTGGAATTAAGCCTGCCGAGCAAACTTTCGGAATCCACCAGGTTCCTTGGGCAGCCTAAAGTTAATATCCCCAACTTCTGCTTCATCGGGAGATTTTTAACCCTTCTTTACTAATAATGATATTCTTTAAAGACTGCCCGCGCCGCCCAAGCTTGGTAAAACGCTGATCATTAACCTGCAACTCTATTGCTCCGGCATCTCCGAGAGACAATTCGATTTTTTCTTTAGCCTGCCAGGTTTCGGATCTGCCGCGGCCAAGCACCCCATGAAAAACAACCTTGCCGTCCACCTTGGCAGAAACCCAGGATTTATCGCGGGCGAATATCCCGAAGATAAAACCCTGAGAAAGTTCCTTTTGAGCTTTATCCTGTTTAGGGATGTTTTTTGCTGAAGATTTATTTATCGTTTCTTTAGGCAGGAGGTCACGGGTAATTTTAGTCTTCTGGACAGGCATAGAAATCCTGGCTTTTGCCGATGCGTTCCTGTGCCAGGAAGAAACCAGTTTGACCAGTTTAGCCGCTAAGAATATAGAAACAACCGCGATTACCGCAAATAAAATTATTTTTTTAAATCCCTCCGAAGGCCTGATCGCGCTAAGCTTAACTGCAACCTCTTTAACCAAAGCAGGTTTTTTTTCAATACGCTCCCCTATATCCCTGCCAACGGCGGCATTTAATACCGGCTTATGAGCCTGGCTGGTTTCACCTAAATACTCTTTAAGGTCAAGTCCAAGATAATTACAATAAATTTTGATAAAACCTTTAAGATAAATCGGGTTTAAATTAGAAATGCTATCGCCTTCAATCGCGCGCAAGACATTAATGTGGATTTTAGTCTTTTTCTGGATATCCTCCAGGCTCAAGCCCCTTTCCTGGCGGATTTTCTTTAACCGGGATCCCGCTGTCTCAATGTTCATGTTTTACCACCTGTTAAATCTCTAAGCCATGCCTCGCGGTCAACTAAAATCCTGCGCGGCTTACTGCCCTCATACGGCCCGACTAAGCCCTCTAATTCCATAATATCTATTATACGGGCGGCGCGGGTATAGCCTAAGCGCATGCGCCTTTGTAATATGGAAACCGAAGCCTGGTTACTTTCCATTATAACACGCACCGCCTCATCATAAAGCTCATCTTTATCTCCGCCTCCGGCCAAGTTGTTTTTTTGCTGCTCTTTAAGGATCTGATCATTATATGCCGGTTCGCCTTGCGCTTTAATAAAACCTACCACCTTTTCAATCTCCTCATCTTTAACCAAGGCTCCCTGGATACGGATAAGGTCTTCTTTCCCGGGCTGCAGGAATAACATATCCCCTTTACCCAATAAAGTCTCCGCTCCGTTCATATCCAAAACTGTGCGAGAATCAACTTTGGAAGCAACCTTAAAAGATATACGCGCCGGTAAGTTTGCCTTGATTACCCCGGTGATTACATCAACGCTTGGCCGCTGCGTAGCTAAAATCAAATGTATCCCTACTGCACGCGACAGCTGCGCCAGGCGGGTAATCGCATTCTCAATCTGATCACGCGCCACTGTCATTAAATCCGCGAATTCATCTACGATAACTACGATATAAGGGATTTTCTCCTGCTTCTCATTGTACGCCTCAATATTCCTGGCTCCTGCCTTAGCCAAAAGCTGATAACGCTCCTCCATTTCCCCTACTACCCAATTAAGAGCGATCGCCGCCTTCTTGGCATCGGTGACCACCGGGCATAAAAGATGCGGCAGCCCGTTAAAAGGCATAAGCTCGACCATTTTCGGATCAATCATTAAAAATTTCAATTCATTCGGCGAGCCCCTGAAAAGCAAGGATAAAATACAGGTATTCACGCATACGGTTTTTCCTGAACCGGTTGTGCCGGCAATTAAAAGATGCGGCATATCATCCAAATCTCCGAACACGCTTCTTCCGGTAATATCCTTGCCTAAAGCCAAAGCTAAAGAAGATTTCTGCTTGTGATATTCAGCTGAAACAAGCAGGTCTTTGATGCATACTAAAGCGCTGTGTAGATTAGGCACCTCAACGCCTACCCGGCCCTTCCCAGGGATAGGGGCGATAATCCTGACTGACTGGGCTTTAATTGCCAAGGCTATATCATCGCTTAAAGCCTCAATGCGGTTAATCTTTACTCCCGGAGCGGGCTCAAGTTCATAACGCGTAATTACCGGGCCGCGGATAATATCCGTAACCTTGGCCATAATTCCAAAATCTGTCAATGTGTCCTCAAGGATCCTGGCGCTGGCCTCAAGATCCTCCTTCATTTGCCTGGTATCCGGAACCGGGGCCTCTTCCAGCAAATCCACGGAAGGCAAATGATAATCACCGATCTTCAATTCCTTAGGCTTAACCTTGGCCTCTTCGCCTTGAGGCTTTACTTTTATTTGTATCTTCGGTTTGGCTGCTTCAGGCATAAAAATCTTGGGTTTTGAAGCCGACACGGTTTGTTCTTCTTTTTTAAACGGAAGATTATTTTTATTTAGGAAACTCTGCTTAACCTTAACTATCGTCGCTTTCTGCCTGTTGGATAAATTGAATAGTCCCGAGAAAAACAATTTTGATTTCTCAAGTGTATTCAGGAAAAGAGAAGAAATAAGAATTTCAGTAACCAGCGCCAGGGAAAGGATAATAAAGGTAATAAAAATGATGAATCCGCCTAAGCGGCTGAAATATGACGTTACAAAATTAGAGGTAAGCGCTCCCAGGAAACCTGCGGTATGGAACCTTAGCAGGTCATTGTTTAAGTTAAACATACCGATAAGGGAACTTAAAGAGACAAGCAATACGAACATCCCCATAATGCGAGGTATGCTCAGGTAAGGCTTATCCTGGCGGAAGTATTTTACCCCGAGAGTAATAACTAAAAACGGAATAATAAAACTTGAGATATTGCCGAAGAGAAAAACAAGAAAAGCGCCTAAATAGGCGCCGAAGACTCCCAACAGGTTTTTAGGAGGGAAATTAGGATGTGAGGTAAAAAAAGCAAGGTCAGCGCGGTCAAAGCGCAGGAGGCTGGCCAAAACCATCAGCCCAACCGCTACTAAAATAACGCCTTTGACCTCATTTAATCTTCTTTCTCTCACTTCTAAATTAACTGCTTTGTTCAGCCTGCTTTTTGCTTAAATTAATCCGGCCCAGCTCATCTACTCCGATAACCTTGACTTTAAATTCATCGCCGACTTTTACCGCATCCTCAACCTTCTTCACAAAAGTGCTGGATAATTCAGAAACATGCACCAGGCCTTCTTTACGCGGGGCTATCTCTACAAAAACTCCAAACGGCATAATGCGTTTCACCTTGCCAAAATAAATCTTGCCCACTTCCACATCATCGGTAATTGCCCTGATCATTTTAATCGCGGCATCGGATTTAGCCGCGTCG
>JAQUSM010000090.1 GCA_028715095.1 Candidatus Omnitrophota bacterium | reverse complement strand
TTATCTCCGATTATATTTATTACCTTGCCTTGTTTGCCCTTATCCTTACCTTTGATTACCTGGACAATGTCGTTCTTTTTAATTTTCTGCATTAAATTACCTCTGGCGCTAAAGAAATTATCTTATTGAAATTCCTGTCCCTTAATTCCCTGGCAACCGGCCCGAATACGCGCGTGCCCCGGGGGTTATTTTTTTCATCAATAATCACTATGGCGTTACGGTCAAATCGCAATATTGAGCCGTCTGCCCTTCTTATATCATGTTTCGTGCGCACGATTACAGCCCTGGCCTTCTCCCCTTTTTTTACGGTTGCCCCGGGAATAGATTCCTTGATATTGACGTTAATCACATCTCCGATCTCGGCGTTAAAGCTGCCCTTTTTTCCTAAAGTAGCGATCATGGAAGCCCGGCGCGCTCCGGTATTATCAGCAACATCTAAAATACTGCGTAACTGGATCATTTATACAATCTCCTCAGGAGCAGCAACCTCTGTCTTCTGGAATTTCTTAATCACATTCTTAACAATAAAGCGCTTATCTTTTGACAAGGGCCGGGTTTCCGTAATAACCACCGTGTCACCTAACTTAGCAATGCCTTTTTCATCATGAGCCTTGAACTTGTTATGCATCTTTATCGTTTTAGAATATTTTGCGTGCCTTGACAAATGCATTGTCTTTACCACTACTGTCTTCTGCATCTTGTCGCTAACCACTACCCCGGTAAATTCTTTTTGCTTACCCATCTTATTTATCTCTCTTTTCGTTTAAGATTGTCCTGATGCGTGCGATATCCTGTTTAATCAGAGAAAACCTGTGCGGCTTCTCTACGCTGCCTGTATAACGCTGTATGTTCAACTTGGATAACTCATCAAATAAAGCTTTTTCTTTAACCTTTAATTCATCTTTTGATAAATTTCTTAACTCTTCTGGTTTCACCCTGCACCTTCCCTTTATTTATGCGCCCTGGTTACAAACTTAGTGCGCAGCGGCATCTTATATGCTACAAGGCGAAAACATGCCCTGGCGTACTCTTCAGGAACTCCGCCTAATTCAAAAAGTATACGTCCTCTTTTTACAACACAGACCCAATGGTCAAGATCGCCCTTACCTTTACCCATGCGTACTTCTGCCGGCTTTTTGGTTATGGATTTGTCCGGGAAAACCCTGATCCATAATTTCCCGCCTTTATGCAGCTGGCGCGCCAAAATAACGCGCACTGCTTCAATCTGCGTATTCTTGACCCATCCATTATCCAGGCTCTTTAAACCGAATTCTCCAAAAGACAGGGTCGCTCCGCTGGTGGCAATTCCGCGCCTCTGGCCTTTTTGTAATTTACGATATTTAACCCTTTTGGGCATTAAAACCATGTCTTATTACTCCTAAATAAGTATTACCGTTGAGGCCTGAATGATTCTTTAGACTGCTGCTGTCCCGCCGTCTTTGTCTCTTCCTGTATAAACTGCTTTCCCAGGATATCACCCTTATAGATCCACACCTTAACCCCAATAAGGCCATAAGTCGTAAGGGCTTCGGCAAAACCATAATCAATATCTGCGCGTAGAGTTTGTAAAGGGACCTTGCCGATTTTATAAGTTTCTTTACGGCTCATTTCTGCGCCATTAAGCCGGCCGGCACAACTTACCCTTATTCCTTTTACCCCTGAGGCAATGGATTGTTCCATGGCTCTTTTTACGGCACGGCGGAAAGCGATTCTTTTCTCCTGCTGCAAGGCGATATTCTCCGCTACCAGCTGGGCATCCCAGGCAGGATTATTTATCTCATGTATATCTATAGAAAGCTCATTCTTTACCAAACCATTCAGGTCTGAACGCAACCGTTCAATGTCCGAACCATGCCGGCCGATAATAATACCTGGCCGGGCCGAGAAAATACGGACCTTGATTTTTTCTGCCAGCCTTTCTATGACTATCTTGGAGATGGCTGCCTGTTTAAATTTTTCCTTGATGAACTTCCTGATCTTTGAATCCTGCTGTATAAACAGCGGGAAGTCTTTAGGTTTGGCAAACCAACGTGAATGCCACTGTCTTATAAAACCAATCCTTAACGCCAAAGGACTTACCTTATGTCCCATAAATTATTCTCCTTACCCACAAAGGGTACACCGGCCACTTCCTTTAAGGCCGGGTGCTTTCCTTTAGATCCAATTCAATTTTTATATGCGCGGTACGCCTGACTATTGATGCAGCCCGGCCAAAAGCAGCAGCCTTAAACCTTTTCCACATCGGCCCGGGATTACAAACAATCTTAGAAACATACAGCTTGTCTATTCCAAAACCTTTCACTTTAGCATTAGCAATCGCGGATTTTAATATCTTTATCAGGTATTCTTTGGGCCGCTTATTTAAATGCAGCAGGATACTTACCGCCTCGCTAGCGTCTTTGCCCCGGATTAGGTCCATAACCAGCCGCACCTTGCTGGGTGAAATTCTTAGAAATTTTCCTTCAGCTTTTGAAATCATCTTATGTCTTCTCCAGGGCTTTCTTAGCCTTGATACCGCCATGTTTCCTGAATATTCTCGAGGGAGAAAATTCCCCCAATTTATGGCCAACCATATTCTCAGTAACAAACACCGGAATATGCCTTTTGCCGTCATAGACCGCAAAAGTCAAACCTACAAAATCAGGGATTATGGTAGAACGGCGGCTCCAGGTCTTAATCGCCTGACGATCACCAAGTTTGACATGCTTTTCAACTTTTTTTAATAAACTCTCTTCGACGTATGGGCCTTTTTTTAATGAGCGTGGCATAATTATGGCTTCCTTCTCTTAATAATAAATTTATTGGAATATTTATTGCGATTCCTGGTGCGGTACCCTTTTGTAGGTTTACCCCAGGGAGTAACCGGATGCGGATTCCCCTGTCCGCTTTTACCTTCGCCTCCGCCGTGAGGATGGTCAAAAGGGTTCATTGCAACACCTCTTACGGAAGGCTTAATCCCCAACCAGCGGCTCTTGCCTGCTTTACCCAGAATCAACGACTCATGTTCTATATTTCCGATCTGGCCGATAGTCGCATGGCAATCCAGGCTTACTAATCTCACTTCACCGGAAGGCAGTCTGATATGGGCAAAATCACCTTCTTTTGCCATTATCTGGGCGCTGGTGCCTGCCCCGCGTACAATTTGGCCTCCTTTACCCTTGAATAATTCAATATTATGAATCAGTGTGCCGGAAGGGATATTACGCAGAAGAAGGCAATTGCCTGTCCTTATCTCCATATCTTTCTGGTTGCTGGATATGATCATATCATCCACATTAAGGCCAACCGGAGCGATGATATAACGTTTTGTTTTATTCGGGTATTCAACCAAAGCAATTCTTGCTGAACGGTTAGGGTCATACTCAATTGCCAAAACCTTAGCCGGCTGATCATAGATATCCCGCTTGAAATCAACAATGCGCAGCATCCGTTTATGCCCACCGCCGATATGCCTGGTAGTTATGCGGCCATAAGAATTTCTTCCGCCGGTTTTCTTGAGCGGCAGCAGTAAAGAACGTTCCGGCTTATCTTTGGTAATCTCGGAGAAATCCGGGCCGCTCATATGCCTTCTTGACGGTGTTGTAGGTTTAAATTTTATTATTCCCATATTTATTTTCTCTTTCTAACTGCCAAACTCTATCTTTTGCCCGGCGGCTAAAGTAACCACGGCCTTTTTTGTGTCCGGCGTACGGCCCAACTGATGCCTTACCCTTTTTAGCTTGCCTGCCGAAATAAAAGTATTCACATTTTTTACCTTGACTTTATATGCCAGCTCCACAGCTTTTTTGATTTGAATCTTGTTTGCAGAATTCACTACCAGGAAAAGATACTTCCCTGTAGGCTGGTACGTGCTGGATTTTTCCGTCTGTAAAAGTGCCTTGATTATAATCTGGCCCTGGCTCATTATTTTAACCTCTCAGTCAAATCATTTAAGCCGTCTTTGGTAATAAGCAGCTTCTGATTATTCATAACCTCGTAAGCATGGCAGTCCTTAGCTAAATCAACGGTTAAGAAACTGATATTCTTCAAAGCCTTTTTTAATTCAGCGTCTAATTTATGAGTTAAAAACAAAACCTTCTTTTCTTTCTTAATTTTAGGGGAATATAACTTAAGGTTGGCTAATATTTTTACAGCTAGCTTGGTCTTAGGCGCTTCAACATTAAATTCATCCAGGACCAGGAAATTATTTTCTTTTAACCTGGTATTTAAGCTGGTTTTTAAAGCCAGCGTTTTAATTTTCTGGGGTATTTCATAAGAGAAATCGCGGGGGTGCGGCCCAAAGACTACTCCACCGTGCCTCCAAAGCGGAGAACGAGTAGAGCCAACGCGGGCACGTCCCGTACCTTTTTGCTTCCATGGCTTCTTGCCGCCTCCTGAGACCTCTCCGCGGGTTTTAGTCGCAGCTAAGCCTTTTCTCTGATTTGCCTTGTAAGCTTCAATCGCCTGATGCAGGCAATCCGTGTTTTGGGTTCCGTCAAATACTTTCGCGTTAAGCTTTACGGTATCGACTTCTTTGCCTTCGCAGTTATAGACAGGTAAGTTAAACATATTATTTCTTAACCGTTACTTTCTTATTCGCCTTTTTCTTGGCCTTAGTAATCACCAAATAACCATTCTTAAATCCCGGTACTCCGCCTTCAACCAAAAGAATGTTATTTGCTAAATCCACCTTGATAATCTTGAGATTTTGAATCGTAACCTTAGCAGTACCCATATGTCCGGGCATATGATGCCCTTTCCATACGCGTCCTGGAGTAGTAGTTGACCCGATAGATCCGACCCTGCGGTGCGAAGTTGAACCATGGGTTCTTGGTCCGCCCTTCCAATGCCAGCGTTTCATACCTCCCTGAAAACCTTTTCCAAGGGAAATACCGCTGACATCCACAAAATCACCTTCGG
>JAQUSM010000089.1 GCA_028715095.1 Candidatus Omnitrophota bacterium | reverse complement strand
CAGTTTTGTTGTTTATTTGTTTTTCCCGGAGCCTGGCGTGTTCGTTTGATTCAGATTGCGCGGGTAACAGTAAATGTGTTAAAACCTCCGGCTTGATCTTTGGAGTTTGCTCAGGCGGTTCAATTCACGGTAACACCAGCAAACCTGTTTATTCGTCTATTAATTTAGATAGTACTCACGAAAAGACGTGTGCATCTGATGCTGATTGCGGTGCTAGCAATAAATGTGTGAAGTACAGAGGAAATATTTCCGGAGTCTGTATGAAAAGGAAGTAATATAGTAGAAAATCTTGCTTGTCAGCAGTAAAAAAAGCAGGTATAATTAACTTTCCCTTCGCATAATACTATAATCTTGGGCCATTAGCTCAGCTGGTAGAGCAGGACACTCTTAATGTCAAGGTCGTAGGTTCGACTCCTACATGGCTCACTTAAATTAAAGGGTTTAATGAAATCCCGGATAATCCCTCCATATCTTGTATTTATTAATTCTTTCCTCTTTACACAATGAATAAAACAACACAAATAAAACAATCTAAAAAAATGGGTTTTAAGGAACTAAAGGATAAATACCAGTTACTTAGGGACTTGATGGATTTTATCCCGGATGTCATATACTTTAAGGATAAGCAGGGCAGGTTTATCATGGTTAACCAGGCCCATGCTAAAGGCCTGGGGGTAAAACCTGAAGCGCTGGTAGGAAAAACAGATTTTGACCTCTTCTCAAAGAACCGGGCCAGGAAAATGGCCCAGGATGACGCGCACGTTATGAATACCGGTAAACCGATAATAGATAAGGTTGAAAGAGCGACCCGGCCGGACGGAGTGGATAATTATGTCTCCACAACCAAGATACCGCGTTATGACGACAAAGGCAGGGTAATTGGCTTAATCGGCATTACCCGGGATATTACCCGGCGTATGCAGTTTGAGCGGCTGAGAAAGGATAAATTATGCGTTGAGAAGAAACTGGAGTCCCTGGAAGAGCTCAGCGCAATGAAGTCGGAGTTTATTTCCACTGTTTCCCATGAATTACGTACTCCATTAGCGGTGATTAAAGGGCTGGTCACAATTGTTTTTAATGAAGTTGTCGGTCAGATAAACCACAAACAAAAGGAAGTGCTTCAGAAGACATTAGATAACACAGAGCGCCTGAAGAAGATCATCGATGATTTGCTGGATATCTCGCGGATCGAAAGAAATACTCTCAAGCTGCATTATTCACTGGTAGATATAGTCGACCTTATAAAAGACTCTGAAGGATTTTTTATTAAATTGGCCGAAGAAAAGAATATCCGCCTGAAATATGTTTATCCCGGTGAACCGGTGAATGTTTTTATTGACGCCGACAGGGTAAGACAGGTTATTTTTAACCTTATCAGTAATGCTATTAAGTTTACTATGGATGGCGGAAAGATAAAGGTAGAGGTAAAAATCTTAGAGTCAAAAGTCAGGATAGGGGTTATAGATACCGGCATTGGTATCTCCAAGGCTGACCTTTCTTCAATATTCAACAAATTCACCCAGGTTTCCAGGCTCCCCGGAGCGGAAAATAAAGGCGTAGGGTTAGGTCTTTCTATATCCAAGAAGCTGGTTGAAAGGCATAAGGGTGAGATTTGGGTTGAGTCTAAAGCCGGAGTGGGAAGCAAGTTTTATTTTACCTTACGCCGTTTTTATACCCTTGATATGCTTGGAAAGAGCTTAAGAAATAAAGTGAGCAGGCTGATGAAGAGCGGTATATCGATGCATTTTGTCAGCTTAATGATTTTGAATTGCGGTGAATTCAGAAAACGCATGAGGATCAGCCTGGACTCATTGTTTAAGGATCTGCATGCTATTCTTGTTTTGGTTCTTAAGAACGCTAAGTACTCCGGTGCGGATAAACAGGCGATGTCCGTGATAAACCCCAAGGCAGGAAAATTCAGCATAATCCTTCCCGGGGCCTCAAGCAGGCAGGCGGCCAATATTTCCAGCCTGCTTAAATATAAAATTAAGCAGTATTTCTCCAGCAATAAAGTCGAAGATGTTTTTATAACCATAGGCTCTTTGTCTTACTCCCAGAAGGTTCTTTCGCAGGACGACGGGTTTTCCCCGTCGCGGTTTTCCATCAAAGAAATATATATAGGTTCGGAGATGCGGCGGTTTAAGAGGTTGTCTTTTAAAACAAATATCAAACTTTTCCTGCCGGATGAGAAAGTCGAGTTATCCGAGTCAGTAGATGTATCTGAAGGGGGAATTTGCCTGGTAATTAAGCATCTGTTAAAGACCGATTCAGAACTAAAGGTAAGTTTTGCTTTCCCGGAAAATAAAGAATCCATTATTACCGCCAAAGTCCGCGTTGCCTGGATAAAAAAGATTGAGCTTCTATTCGGGGAGTCCTTCGAAAAATATAAGGTGGGTCTTGAGTTTATAAATTTAGAGAATAGATGCAAGAAAATCATCCGCAGGAGATTGTTGAATAAATCTTAGGGAGTTTAAATATGCCGAAGAAACGGATATTGCTTATAGAAGATGAAGCTGATATGGTATACGCGTTGAACATACAGCTGGAGGCGCTTAATTTCGAGGTCTTAAGCGCCTCCGACGGGCAGGCAGGCCTGGATATGGCGCGTAAAGAAAAACCGGATTTAATCATACTGGATTTAATGCTCCCCAAAATTGACGGCTATAAGATCTGCAGGCTGTTAAAATTTGATGAAAAATATAAGAAGATCCCCATAATTATGTTTACCGCCAGGGCCCAGGAGCAGGACAAGAAGCTGGGCCAGGAGGTGGGCGCGGATGCTTATATTACCAAGCCTTTTGATTCTAAAGCTCTTTTGGATAAAATAAGCGCGTTACTTAAGAAATAATGAAAGCAGCTTATAAACTTATAGAGCATACCGCGGATATCGGCATCAGGGTTAAATCATTCTCCCTGGCGGGTTTATTTAAGAACGCGGGGTTTGCCATAACCGATCTTTCCTTCCAGAAGCAAACATCCCAATATCCCGGAAAGCATAATATCGTAATCAGACAAAAAGCTGCTAATGTGGAGGAGCTTTTTATTAATTGGCTAAATGAATTATTGTCAGTCTCAGCGGTAGAAGCCCTGGTTTTTGAAGATATTAAAATAATCCAGATCAATGAGAACTTCGTGGATGCGATTGCCATAGGGAGCGATATAAGAAATTATAAATTTAGCGCTGAAATCAAGGCCGCTACTTACCATCAGTTAAAGGTTAAGAAATCCGGCCTCCTCTGGCAGGCAGAGGTAATTTTTGATGTATGAAAAGATGAATGGCAAAATTCCATTAGAAAAGATCGATGATTACCGTTGGCGTATTCCCCGTAGCTATAAACCGGGAATGCGCGTACCCGGTTTAATTTATGCCGATGAGAAGCTGCTGAAAGATATTTACCAGGACAAGGCCCTGGAGCAGGTGGCTAATGTGGCTTTCCTGCCGGGAATTGTGAATAACTCTTTGGCTATGCCTGATATTCACTGGGGCTATGGTTTTCCGATAGGCGGAGTGGCGGCTACAGATATCGAAGAAGGCGGGGTTGTTTCCCCCGGAGGGGTAGGGTTTGATATAAATTGCGGGGTAAGATTATTAAAAACTAATCTGGAATATGATGATGTTAAGGATAAAATTAAAGATTTAATTTATCGTTTATTCTCCGATGTTCCTGCTGGAGTCGGCTCTGAAGGCAATATAAGAGTAAGTCCCAAAGAAGAGAAAGAGATATTATTAAAAGGGGCTCGCTGGGCTGTGGAAAAAGGGTTTGGAACAGATGATGACCTTGAGTGCACAGAAGAAAATGGCGCGATGTCCGGCGCAGACCCGCAGGCTGTTTCAGAACGCGCCGTGCAGCGCGGCAAAACACAATCAGGCACATTGGGCAGCGGAAACCATTTCCTGGAGGTTCAGGTAATTGATCAACTTTATGACAGGGATGCCTGCGATGAGCTTAAACTTAACCTGGGCCAGGTTACCATAATGATTCACTCCGGCTCGCGCGGCCTGGGCTATCAAGTTTGTGAAGATTATTCACGCGGGATGATCGCAAGCCTGGCAAAATTTAACATAAATGTGCCTGACCGGCAGCTTGCCTGCGCTCCGGTGGCCTCCAGTGAAGGCAAGGCTTACCTTTCGGCGATGAAATGCGCGGCGAATTATGCCTGGTGTAACCGGCAGTGTCTGATGCATTTAACCCGCAAGGTATTTGAGAATTTTTTTGGTTCTTCCTGGCAGAAGCTGGGGATGTTTTTGATCTATGATGTCGCCCATAACATCGCTAAAATTGAAAAACATAAGGTTGACGGAAAAGAAAAGGATCTTTGCGTGCATCGCAAAGGCGCAATGCGCGCTTTTGGGCCGGGCCATCCGGCTTTGCCTGAAAGATATAAAAGAATGGGCCAGCCCGTAATTATCCCCGGGGATATGGGCAGGAATTCTTATCTATTGGCCGGCACGGAAAGGGCGATGCCGGAGACTTTTGGCAGCGCCTGCCATGGAGCCGGACGCCTGAAATCCCGCACTGCTTCCGCAAAATCCGTTACTTCCGATATGTTATTGAAAGAATTAGGATCTAAAGGTATAATAGTTAAAGCTTCCGGCCGCAACACGCTGGTAGAGGAGGCCCCTTCGGCTTATAAAAATGTAAACGATGTGGTGGATGTAGTGCATAACGCGGGTATCGCTAAACGCGTCTGCAGGATGCGACCGCTTGGAGTAATTAAAGGTTAAGGTGCTCAATGTTAGATATAAAATTTATCCGGGAAAATAAAGATTTAGTAAAACAGTCGATAATAAACCGGGCTTTAAAGATTGATATCGATGCTGTTATCAGTATTGATGATAGCCGCCGCAAAGCTTTAAGTGAGTTTGAGGAGTTGGCAGCCAGGCGCAATAAGGCCAATGATGAGATAAGCGTTCTTTTGAAAGAGAAAAAAGACGCCAAGAGCAAAATATCCTCAAT
>JAQUSM010000088.1 GCA_028715095.1 Candidatus Omnitrophota bacterium | reverse complement strand
GGCTCAGGGAGGTAGGCACTGAATTAGGTTTAGTCACGGTAACCGAAGTAATGGACCCGCGGGATGTAGGATTGGTGGCTGATTATGCCGATATCCTGCAGATTGGCTGCCGGAATATGCAGAATTTTAATTTGTTAAAAGAGGTCGGGGCTACCAAGAAACCTGTGCTTTTAAAACGCGGCATGGCCTCTTCTGTTAAGGATATGCTTATGTCTGCTGAGTACATACTAAGCGGAGGAAACTTTTCGGTGATTCTTTGTGAGAGGGGAATACGTACCTTTGAAGATTCAACGCGCAATACTTTGGATATAAGCGCGATCCCGGTTACCAAACAGTTATCGCACCTGCCGATTATTGTCGACCCGTCGCATGCTGCCGGAAAATGGGGATTGGTGCCTGCGCTGGCCAGGGCAGGAGTTGCCGCCGGTTGCGACGGTTTGATTATTGAAGTGCATAATCGCCCCGAGGAGGCTGTTTCAGACGGCGAACAGTCGCTTGTCCCTGATAAATTTTCTGCCCTTATGGGCGAACTTAAAGGGATTGCCGGTTCTATGGGGAGGACGATTTAATGCTGTTTAATAAGACGGTAATCATCGGGACTGGCTTGGTTGGCGGCTCCCTTGGCCTGGCTTTAAAAGAAAAACATTTAGTTACTCAGATCACTGGATTAAGCCGCCATCAAAAAAATGCCGGCTTAGCCAGGAAATCCGGTGCCATTGATTATGTAGGCAGCTCCCTGGAGGTGGTAAAAGACGCTGATCTTATTGTATTGGCCACGCCGATTGAGGCAATTATTGATATTGCGCTTAAGATTGCAAAGAAAATTAAGAAAGATTGCATAGTTATTGACGTGGGAAGCACTAAAGGCTCTGTTGTTTCCAAAATAAGTCCTCTTATCCCTAATTTTATCGGCTGCCACCCATTGGCGGGCTCAGAAAGAAAAGGAGCAGCCAACCTTCAGAAAGGTATTTTTAACAATTCCATCTGCATTATTACCCCTAACGTTAAAACCAATAAGAAGATTTTAGGAAAAGTTGTTCTTCTCTGGCGTAAATTAGGCAGCCGGGTGGTTATTCTTGCCCCGGAAAAACACGACCGGATTTTAGCTTTTACCAGCCACCTGCCGCATGCTGTTGCTTTTTCCCTTATCGGTTGTATCCCAACCCAATATTTGAGTTTAAGTTCCGGGGGGCTAAAAGATTCCACGCGAATTTCGGCTTCAGACGCCAATCTTTGGAGTGAAGTTTTCTTAAGCAACCAAAGGAACCTGTTGTCTTCTTTATCGGCCTTCCAAGCTAAACTTGCCGTTTTAAAACTCGCCCTGGAAAGAAAAAACAAAAAACTTTTAGTAAATATTCTTTCAGCCGCCAATAAAAAAAGAGAGAAACTGGGATGATTGTTGCCATTGATGGTCCAGCTGGAGCGGGAAAGAGCACGGTAGCCAAAATCTTAGCCAAGAAGCTGGGTTTTCTTTACATAGATACCGGAGCGATGTACAGGGCTCTGACTTTAAAGGCGCTGGAAAATAACATTGATATTAATGATGAAAATAAAATCAATGAGCTGGCTTTAAAGGCAAGCATAGATTTACGCGGTAACCCTGACGGGTCTTTAAGCATTTTTCTTGACGGCAGGGATGTTTCTTTGGATATACGCCAGCCCCGGATTACCAGGTTTGTTTCCGATGTTTCTAAGATTAAAGGCGTCCGCCAGGTGCTGGTTAAAATGCAAAGAGAGCTTGGAGAGAAGGGTGATTGTGTTTTAGAAGGCAGGGATATAGGTACGGTAGTTTTTCCTGACGCTCAGAAAAAGTTTTTTATCGATGCTTCTTCGCAGGTACGGGCAAACAGGCGTTTCAAGGAATTAAAAGGGTTAAACCAGGATGTTGAAGAAGTTGATGTTGCCAAAGACCTGGCTAACCGGGATAAGATTGATTCCAGCCGGAAGGTTTCTCCCTTGCGCAAGGCGCCTGATGCCATTTATATCGATACCACTGAGCTATCTATAGAAGGGGTTGTGGAAAAGATGCTGGAGCTGTGTAAAGAGAATGGATAAAACGCTGCTTAGGAACTTTTCAATTATCGCCCATATCGACCATGGTAAGTCTACTTTGGCCGACAGGATACTGGAGTTGACCGGAGCTGTAGATATCCGCCATAAAGGAGACCAGCTGCTTGATGATATGGAACTGGAAAAAGAACGCGGGATAACTATCAAGGCCTCCATGGTCAGGCTGAATTATTTCTCCAAAAAATTCAATAAGGAGTATATCCTGAATTTAATCGATACTCCCGGTCATGTGGATTTTACTTATGAGGTCTCCAAATCTTTAGCTGCCTGCGAAGGCGCCATACTTGTAGTGGATGCCGGCCAGGGCATAGAAGCCCAAACCGTAGGCAATTATTACCTGGCATTGGAAAATAATCTTCACGTTATTCCGGTAATCAATAAGATTGATTTGATCTCCGCAGATGTAGCGCGCGTTAAAAGCCAGGTAGAAACTGTCCTTGGTTTTAAGGATGAAGAGATTATCCTGGCATCAGCAAAAGAAGGAAAAGGGGTTATTGAGATCTTAGACAGGATTATTGAAACAATCCCCTCTCCCGGCGGGGAAATCGGGGAGCCGCTTAAGGCTTTAATTTTCGATTGCCGTTTTGACGCCTTTAAAGGAGTGGTCGTCTTTGTGAAAGTTATAGACGGACAAATTACCCCTAGAACCCAATTAAAAATGTTTCACGCGGGGAAGATCTATAAAATTGAAGAGCTGGGTGTTTTTAAGGATTTGAAATATACCGCCGTGGATTCCCTGACCTGCGGGGAAGTCGGCTACTTTACCGCGAACATGCGGGATCCCCGGGAAGTAATTATCGGAGATACGATCACTGACCCTAAAAATCCCTGCTCTGAAGCCTTGCCGGGTTACCGTAAGGTCAAACCTTTGGTTTTTTGCGGAATTTACCCGGTTAACCCGGCTGATTTCCCGGAATTACGCGATGCCATGGATAAATTAAAACTCTCAGATGCTTCTTTTGTATTTGAACCGGAGAATTCCCAGTCATTCGGGACGGGATTTCGTTGCGGGTTTTTAGGGCTTTTGCATATGGAGATTGTCCAGGAACGGCTTGAGCGGGAATACAACCTGAACCTTATCCTTACCGTCCCAAATGTAGTTTACCGTATAAAAACTAAGGATGGCCGGCTTATTGAAGTAGATACCCCGGCAAAGCTCTGCGCCTCGCAGGATATCGACGAGGCCCAAGAGCCTTATGCAAGCCTGTTAATGATTGTCCCGGTTGATTCTATTGAAGCAGTATGCGATTTTACAAAATCCCGCAGGGGGATGTTTGTTTCAAATGAGTACTTAAGCGAAGACCGGGTAAAAGTGATATTCCAGATACCCCTTTCTGAAATAATTGTGGATTTCTATGACCGGATTAAGTCAATTACCCGCGGATACGGCTCTATGGATTATGAATTTAAAGAGTATCTGCCGACGAAGCTGGTAAAGCTGGATATATTATTAAACGGCCAGGTCTGCGATGCTTTTTCCTCCCTGATGTTTAAAGAAAAGGCGACTTCACGCGCCCATCTTTTGGTAGGCAAATTAAAGGAATTGATTCCCCGTCAGTTGTTTGAAGTGGCTATCCAGGCAGCTATAGGCAGCCAGATACTAGCCTCTGAAAAGGTCAGGCCGGTCGGAAAACATGCCACGAGTAAATGTTCCGGGGGGGACATCACCCGCAAACGCAAACTCTGGGATATACAGAAAAAAGGGAAGAAACGATTAAAGCAGTTTGGCAAGGTTGAGATCCCGCAAGAAGCATTTCTGGAGGTATTAAAAATATGAGTTTAAAAAAGAAATCCGTATTACGTGATTGGATTGAATCTATTGTTATAGCATTCTTGCTGGCTATGGTTATTCGAACATTCGTGGTCCAGGCTTTTAAGATTCCCACTGGATCAATGCGCATGACTTTACAGGAAGGCGACCTTATATTAGTAAATAAATTTATCTATGGCGCCAAGGTGCCGCTGCTTAATTTTTATCTACCGGCCTTGAGAGAACCAAAAAGAGGGGAGGTGGTAGTTTTTATTTATCCCGAGGACAAAAATAAAGATTTTATTAAAAGGCTTATCGGCCTGCCCGGTGAAACCGTAGAGATTAAAGGCGGCTCAATCTACATTAATGATTTGCCTGTGGAAGAGCCTATTTTTAAACAGATATACTACTATAATAGGGGGGATTTTGCTGCGGAAGGGCAAAAAATTGTTGTACCGAAAGACTCCTATTTTGTTTTAGGCGATAACTCTCTTTCCTCCAAGGACAGCCGTTACTGGGGGTTTGTGCCTAAAAAGAATTTACTTGGCCAGGCCATGGTTATTTATTGGCCGATACACCGCATAAGGATAATCAAATGAACATAGCGAATAAAATCTCAACATTCCGTATTTTAAGCGTGCCATTTTTCATTGCTTGCCTTGTTTATTATACTCCCGAAAGGCAATTTTTAAGGACCCTGGCGCTGGTTATATTTATTTTAGGGGTAGTTTCAGATGGCCTGGATGGCTTTATTGCCAGGAAAGCTAAGCTGCAGTCAAAGGCAGGATTAATTTTAGATCCCCTGGGAGATAAGCTTCTTCTGATGAGCGCTTTTATATTTTTATCACCCATAAGCAGGCTTGCGTTAAAATTCCCGCTTTGGGTAAGTTTTATAGTTATATCGCGGGATATAATTATTATAATGGGCGCGGTAGTAATTTACATGGTTAAACAATCCTTAGACGTCCATCCTACAAAATGGGGCAAGCTTACTACCACCTTTCAGATGTTTTCAGTCCTTTGTGTCTTATTGCAATATGAATTAGCGGTTTTTATCTGGTGGATTGCGGTAATTTTTACCGTTATTTCGGGGTTAGATTACGTAAAGAGGGGGTTTAAAATTTTATATGCTTTGGATAATCGCCGCCTCAATAATTAGTTATTTATTAGGATCAATACCTACAGCCTATCTTTTCGGCAGGATTCTTAAAGGTGTTGATATACGCAAGGTTGGTTCAGGTAATGTTGGCGCAACTAATGCCATGCGTCTTCTGGGCAAGGGCCCGGGTATTACGGTTTTGTTGCTGGATATCCTGAAAGGTTTTATAGTA
>JAQUSM010000087.1 GCA_028715095.1 Candidatus Omnitrophota bacterium | reverse complement strand
CTATAAAGTCAAAATTAACTTCCTTGGCGCTTAATCTTCTAAATACTTCATGTCTAGTTTCCGGGGTAATATCCCTTCCGCCTAAGCCTGCGACAAAACTACTGATTACTTTCGGGCCCTTCTTTTTGCCGAAGAATGTTGATTTTATTTCAACCGCAATCGGCGCATAAGCGCCTAAGGAAACTGATTTATCCAAAACCGCTACCTTCGGCACATCTTTTAAAGCTTCATAAATACGCGCGTACGGAAATGGACGGTATGAGATAATCCGCAGGAGGCCGACCTTCTTGCCTTTTGCCCGCTGCTCATCCACCACTTCTTTTATTGTGCCGCAAACTGAACCCATCGCCACGATTACCTTCTCGGCGTCTTTAACCTGATACTCTTCAACTAATAAGTCTTTATAATCACGGCCAAAAACATTATTGAACTCTTTGCTTATCTCGGACAAATAACCTATGGATTCCCGCATTGTTTCCTGGAGGGCAAAACGCGTCTCCATGTAATAATCCGGGTCAGCCAAAAGCCCCATACTTATAGGATCGGCAGTATCCAATTTATATAAAGGTTTATAAACGGGCAGGAATTTGTTAACTTTATCCTGCTCCGGCATATCCACTGTTTCCATACCATGGGTTAAAATAAAACCATCCATACAAACCATTACCGGAAGCATTACGCGCTTATCTTCGCTCAAACGGTAAGCGATGAGATGAAAATCCACTGCTTCCTGGTTATCTTCAGCATAAATTTGGATCCATCCGGCATCGCGCAAAGATATAGAATCCTGCTGGTCATTCCAAATATTTATAGGAGCGCTTATCGCGCGGTTAGCGCAGGTCATCACAACAGGCAGGCGCATACCGGCGATATTAAAAACTACCTCCTGCATAAGAAAAAGCCCCTGGGAACTGGTAGCGGTATAAACCCGCACTCCGGTTGCCGAACTGCCTAAAACTACGCTGGCGGCGGAATGCTCGCTTTCCACGTTAACAAACTGCGACTTAAGCTCGCCGCTTGATACCATTTGGGCCAGATCTTCAACTATATGCGTCTGGGGTGTTATTGGGTAAGCGGAAATTACGCCTGGCTGGCAGGATTTAATGATCTCCGCTATCGCATGCGACCCCTCTAAAAATTCTTTCATGATTCCTCTCTCTTTGATTCTTCGCTAACCATTTCAATATCTTTTTTCGGGCAGATATCCGCGCATAAACCGCACCCTTTGCAGAAAGTATAATTTACCGAGAAGGCATTCTTCTCTTTGCCGCTTACACAGCCTTCAGGGCAAATCATCAGGCACATCCTGCAGGCAATACAATTTTTATGCAGATAATGCGGCCTGAGAAGAGTCCTCCAGCTGCCGGTCTTATCGCCTTTGCTATTTTTTGGTTTTACGGTTAATGGACCAAACATTTATTATTTCATCCCCTTCTTAACGTACTCAAAACCTTCTTTGGCTGCTTTGATATTGCCTTCCTGTGCCTTGCCGCTAAAACGTTTTTTAATTACCTCAATAAGGTTGTCCAACTTCAGCTCTCCGGTAGCCGCCGCAAATGCCCCGATTAAAGCGGTATTTCCCAGCGGACGGCCGATATTCCTTAAAGCAATTTCATTCGCCGGAACAACAAAAACACTTTGCTTAGCCTTTAATTTAGGAAGCTCTAAATCTTCTTTACCGTTAATAATGGCGACTCCATCCTCTTTTAACCCGGAGAAACAATTATACCCGCGCAAAAGAGTAGGATCGACAATAATGACGTAATCAGGCTCATAAATCTGGCTGCGCAGCCGGACCGGATCACTGTCTACGCGCACAAAGGCGTTCATAGGCGCACCCATCCTGGCTGCCCCGAAGTTGGGGAAAGCATAGGGGAATTTACCTTCGTTAAAGTAGCTAAACCCTAATAAAGATGCGGTAGTGATTGCGCCCTGTCCTGCGCGGGCATGAATCCTGATTTCTTTCATAATACTCCTAAAATCAACTGAAATTTTCCTAAAATCGGAAAAACCGATTTTCTTGATTATATAACTTTAACCGGATTTGTCAAATAGTTTTATTTTAGAAGGTTTTTCGGATAAATACGGAGGTTTTATCAAGCAGGCTAAAAATCCCTTCTGCCTGCCGCGCATCCAAGGCACCTAAACCGCATGCGGGGCTAATCATAAGCCTGTCCAGGAGGAGTTCCCGGTCAATACCCTTCTTAACCAGGGTATCCAATCCGGATTTTATTCTTTGCGACAGCCCTTCCGGAGTTTGACTGGAATCATATCCCTGCGTAGGGACAATCCCCCAGCAAATTACTCCTCCTCTCTTCAGGAAACTATTCAGGTTATCCGCATAAAGCACAAACCTTTCCTGAAAATCAAAGGCGTCAAAATTAATTAAATCAATACCTTCCGCCTCCATAAGCATACTCCAATCGGTATTGCCGCAGCAATGTATGCCAACCAGGCAATCCCGGGACTTTAGGCTATCGGTTAGCTCAGAAAAGGCGCTAATCACATCGTTGCGATTAACCGGAGTATAGGCCGAGCCTACGGAAGTCAAATAAGGCTCATCAAAGAACATTATTATCTTCTTCCCAAACGGTTTAAAGTACTCCAGCTGCCAAAGAGCTTTCATACTTAAACCCTTAACCATTGCCTGCATCAATACCTTATCATGCAGGATAGATTTTCCGTATGGATCATTTATCCCGGAACAGAAAGTAAACGGCCCGGTAACCTGGCATTTAATAAATTCTACCCGGGATAAGTCCATATCTTTAAGGCGCTGGTAAAAAGCATACAAACCCCTGGCAAAATCCGGGCTTAACTTAAAATAGGAAAAATCTTCAGCGATAAACCTTTCGTAAAAAACCTCCAGCTCCCTTTCCCTGTCAACAGGGGCAAAACGCAACCCGGAGGAGGCATCAATCTTAAGGCCGGGCAAATTCTCGCTGAACTGCGCAATCATCCCTTCGCGCATATCGCATTTGGGAAGCTGCGGCCAAAAAGGCGCGCAGGGAACATACCGCAAGATCAAATCTATAGCCTTTTGCGCCTCAAGAAAAGGCAAACTGCCAACTCCTGTTGCCAGTCCTTTCATATTCATCATACCTTCTCCCTTTTAAGGGTGCCGCTAGGGCGCATCTCAACCACCTCTTCCATCTTCACCTTAAAAATCACAAATTGATCGGGTATGGCTACCTCAAAAGACTTATGCGCCTTGCCCTTAGTCACTCCCTCAATAACCCTGGCTATAGATAAGTTAATCTGTTTATGCTGCAATTCCTTTATTATTTCTTTATATTCCGGGCCTGCATCAATAATCTCCACCCTGCCGTTAATCTGATAACCGATTAAGGTATTGCTGTCAATAAAGGAAAGCGAGGCCCGCGGGTTTACCTGGAGGTTAGTAAAGGTGCGGCCGATAATATAATCCACTAAATAAAGATAGTTCCCTTCTACTTTTAACAAGAATTTAGGCGCGGCATTAGGCCTGAACTCTAAATCACAGGAAGCCATGCTGATAAACTCCCTGGACTCGATAAGCTCCTTCAAACACTTATTGATCATGGCTTATTAGGAATGTTAAAATCCACGGTATCCGCCAGGACATTGGCAAATGCCGTATTGAATTCGTAAACCAAATTAAAATCATCCAGATAATCTTCGTCGCTTTTGGACAAAAGTTTCTTTTCAATCATATTATAGACAATCTCTCCAAAATCCCGGGTCTGGCTTATTCCCCAATGCGATAATACTCTCTGCGAAAGAGCTCCGTATTGTTCAATCGCATAATCCCGCAGTCCAAAAGCAAGCTCTTTTCCGCTGACATGCGCCTGCTTTTTAAGTTTGGCCTGGGTAAAGTTCAACCCCTGCAGTACAAACTCATAAGCATCCGGTTTATATCTTTTGTCGCGCCTGCAGATCTCCTCAACTAAATCAATAAATTTACTCATTATGGTTTAGGCAGATTCAAGCCTGATATGTCTTTAAGTTTACTGGCTGCTATTTCCTGGGCGTGTTTTAAAGCCCGTTCATAAGCATCGCAGATAGATTTTTCAAGAACGGCCTTATCAAGTTCCGCAAGGTTGCCGTTGATATTTACACTATTGATCTTCTGCGCGCCGTTCATATTTATTTTTACTATCCCGTTACTGCTTGAAACATCGAAATTGACCTCCTCAAGCCGGCGCTTCAACTCCTGCATCGACTTCTGCATTTCAAATATTTGCTTCATCTTATCAAACATATTTCTATCTCCTCTTAAAAACCCAGATTTTCACCGACGATAACCACCTTTACCCTTTCAGGCCTAATCTCAGATTCAATAATTAAAACCTGGCAGCACATCCTTTTATATTCCGGCTCAAGGCAAATATCTTTATGACAGGCCCCCTCTCCCAGGCAGGCCGACTTCCAATCAAGGCGCTTACAGTTAAGCGTCGCCGCATATTCCCTGCTGCGCTTAAGCCCCTGCTCTAAATTTGGAACGATTTTGTTTAAACCGCAGACCACAATTACGTTCTCGGCATTGGCAATGCCGCTGGTGCGCTGGCCGTTAGCGCTAAAGAAAACCAACTCCCCTTCTTCGGAAACAGCATTACAACTGGTCAGGAAATAATCCGCGCGGCAGCCGAGATTACGCATCTGCAAACTTTGCTCCCGGCTTATTCCCGGTTTATACTGGTTAAATACTTCATAACCGGAAGCTTCAAGAAACGCTACAACACCTAACTCATCCAGGGTTTTAGAGCCTGAAATACCTACGGTTGAGCTTCTTAAAATAAGCTGCTTGATCCTTTGCCTGGCTTCATCTTTAGAAACAGCGTAAATTCCCTCGATATTCCGGCGTTTTAAATTCGCAATTAAGCTGGTTATCCTTTTATCCATCAGTTATTTAATAACAAATTTTTGTAATCCGCCGGCAGCCTGTGTTCCAGCGAAATTACCTTGCCGGACTTATTCATAAATATGTAAGTGGGGACCCCGTTAATTTCATAATTTTCCGCTGCCCGGGTATCCCTGTCTAAAAGTACCCTTATGCTGACCGGATGATCTTTCAAGAACCTTACCACCTTATAACTTTCCTCTCCTACATTGACGGCAAAAACAGCTATTCCCTCTTTCTCCATTTGAGGATATAACTTATTTAATTCTTTTAATTCTGTGCGGCAATAAGGGCACCAGGTAGTCCAGAAAAATAGTACAG
>JAQUSM010000086.1 GCA_028715095.1 Candidatus Omnitrophota bacterium | reverse complement strand
CAGAGGTATTTCGTTAACTATTAAGCATGGATTCGGCGGCGGAGAGCACATCCTCTACGCTGATTGCCTTAAGGCAGGCAAACTCTTTTTTGCAATTATGCGCCAGGCATTGAAGGCAGCCTACATCTTTATGCAGGTATTTATCCTGCTTGCCTAACGGTCCCCAGCGCCGCGGGCTAAGCCCGGCTTGATTACGCCCAAAGATAGAAATAACCGGAACCCCTAAACTCGAAGCAATATGCACCGGCCCGGAATCATTAGAAATAAATAAAACGCACCTCTTAAGGATACTGGCCAGCTGGCTTACCGAGGTTTTACCTGATAAGTTTAACGCTTTATCCCCTATTTTTGCGGCAATCATATTTGCAAGATGGATATCTTTAGGCCCGGACACAACCAGGACCTTAAAATTATGCTTCTTGGCTAATATTTCGGCTGCCTTTGCAAAGTTATCCTGCGGCCATATCTTCGAAGGGCAGCTTGCCCCGGGGTTAATCGCCAGCAACTTATCCGTCTCCTTAATACCATAACCGGTAAATAAATCTTTGACCCACTTCTCCGATTCCGGCCTTATAGGCATAAACAAATCCTGCGCGTTACCGCTTGCGCCTAAGGTAGAAATCAAATCCAGGTTATATTCCGCTTCATGCATGCGGCCTTCTTGTTTTACATGCGCTCTTGCAAGATTATTCAGAAAACCAAATTTGCGGTTATAGCCTAAACGCCCGGGGATACCGGCTAGAAAAGTTATCAGATGCATGCGGTTAGTCGGATGCAAAATTACCGCTAAATCAAATTTTTTATTTTTTAGCCTGCGGGCAAATTTAAGCGAACGTATCCAACTCTTATGTTTGATATCTTTATCATAGATTATAACTTCATCCAGATATGGATTCCCTTCTACGATATCCCGGGCATAAGGGGCAACCACCATGGAAATATAAGCCTGGGGATATTTTACTCTTAATGCCTTAATTACAGGAGTAGACAACAACACATCGCCTATACGGTCAGTGCGCACGACTAAAATACGCCGGTACTCTAAAGAGGCATCCCGGGTGGCTTCTTTCTTACCGCCTTTAAGCAAAAGATTTATTTGCCCAAAGACATCGTCAACTTTAAGGCAGGATAGACATGCAAGGCTGCCAAAACGACACTGGGCTTTTCCGCATGGCCGGCAGAATATATCTTTTTTTATAATTATTTTCTCCTGCGACCAAGGCCCGTATTTATTTTCATCCGTCGGGCCGAATATTGCGGCAACCGGAACATTCAGGTAACTAGCCAAATGCATTACCGCGCTATCATTTGTAATCAAAAGCCTGGCTTTTTTTAGCAGGGCGGCCAGCTGGCTAATTGAGGTTTTAGAACAAAGATCGATAATCTTTTCCGGATACCCCTGGCGGACGTAAGAACATACAGGCTCATCGGTTTTATCCCCCGCCAAAATTACCTCCCAGCCCTCCTTAATAAGCCGGTTGCAAAGCTGGCTGAAATTCTGTTTATCCCAACGTTTAATCTGGCTCCTCGCCCCGGGAGCCACCACTATCAATTTAGAGGTATCAGATAACTTTCTTTCATTTAAAATTCCTTCAATATATTCCCTGTCTTCGGAAGAAATAACCAATGACTGCTGCTTTTTGCTCCTGAAGGGATAATCCGCAAAACCAGCCCAAAACAAATGCCTGTCCTTCATATGTTTGAATTTAGCGGGTATAAAACGCAGCGGCGAACTTCTTTTCTTAGCAGGCAGGAAAGCTCCGAAAAAACTGTTGCGCAAATCAACAACTATATCAAACTTTTCTTTACTTAATAAAAAAAACAATTTTATCTTATCCGTCAATCTGGCGCGTTTATCAAAAACAATTATTTTATTTACCCCGGGGTTATTAACAAATATCTCCTTAGGCCGCTCAGGCACAAGACAGCTGATCAAGGCCTCGGGGTATTCATTGCGTAATGCGTCTAAAACCGGCAAGGTCAGGATACAGTCGCCGACATTGCTTAAGGTTATAAAAAGTATCTTCATGATTTTCTGATCTTCTTGACTTGGGCCAGGACATCTTCGGGGGTGACCGCTTTCATACAACGGTTGTCCTGGCAATTTACCCTATAACAGGGAACCGGGCAGCCGGAATCTTTCTGTAAAATAACCACATTGGAATCCGGATACGGGCCGGTAATCTCCCTGGCTGTCGGGCCAAAGATTGCGATTATCTTTCTGGCCCCTACGGCATTGGCAATATGCATTGGCCCGGTATCGGCGGTAATAAACAGATCCGCTCTCCTGGCCAAGGCGCCTAAATGTTTTATATTGAAAACTCCGCAGGCAACCAGAGGCTTTTCTTTCATTTTTTCTTTTATCTGCTTAACCAGCGGCAAATCAGAGATACTTCCGGTTATAATTACTTTCGCTTTTATTTCGCTAATCAATTTATCCGCTAACTGAGCCCAATAATCCCTGGGCCAGCGCTTGGGCAGCCAGTTACCTCCCGGATTAAGCGCGACTATAAAATCATCCCTGCTGACCATGTTCTTGCTTAAGAAATCATCCACGTGTTTTGCTTCTTCAGCGGTAAAAATAAAATCCAGGTACCTGTCTTCTACGCGCAGGCCGGCCTTTTCAATAACATTCAGGTAAAAATCTATACGGTGCAAGGAATCCTGTTTAGGCATATTGATTTTCTTAGTCAGGAGAAAGGAACGTTTTTTGGTATTATAGCCGATCCTCTGTTCTATGCCCGCCAGCCGGCAGATCAATGCCCGGCTAAATGATCGGTGCAGCAGGAAAACTGTATCAAACCTCCTGTTTTTAAGCATACTGATAAAGTTGAGCTTAGCCAGCATCCCCTTATGCCTGTCTTTTTCGTCAAAGATAATCACTTCATCTAAATGCGGGTTGCCTTTTAATATCGGATAACAACGGCTGGGAATTACACAGGCGATATAGCTTTCAGGGTAGTTCCTGCGCACATTCCTGATGGTTGCGGTAGAGAATAAAACATCCCCCAGCCAGTTAACATTAAAAATAAGTATGCGCTTTGCCTGCTTAACTCTGCTCATTTACGTTTATGCTCCCGGAATGAATTATAGTATCCGCATATTCTTACCCAAAAATCCAGAAGGTTATGCGAGACGGAAGAAATGCGTATTCTTTTAATAGCATATACGTCATCATTAGGATAATCTCTTCCCAGGGCAACGGTTACGGCATATTTATAACCTGCCTGCTTCACCAACTCTTTTATATGAGGGGTAAACATCCCCCCCACATAGCAGAATGTGTCAACCGGTACCTTAAGTTTATCCTCAAACATCTTCCTGGAATCAATAATCTGCCTTCTTAGCTCTGCCTCGGATTCTATATCAACTAAAGGCACTGACCCTAAAGTATGGCTGCCGATACTGATTAACCCGGATTCCTGCATTTCCTTAATTTCATCCCAGCTTAAACGGTCACCCTGCGGCCTGCCTACTTCATCATAGATGGCAAAAATTGTTGCCGGTAAACCTAATTTTTTTAAAACCGGGTAAGCATAAATATAATTATCCTTAAACCCGTCGTCAAAGGTTATGGCAACTGTTTTATAAGGTATTTTCTTTTTTTCCCGGATCAGGCGGCCCACTGTTTCAAGGCTGACAACATTATAATGATGGGACTTCAAAAACTGCATCTGCCGGGCAAAGGTTTCAGGGCTGACTATCAACCTGTACATCCACGGGTCGCTCTTTGGGTTAACCGAGTGATACATCAGCACCGGAACCTGATAAAGGCTGCCCAGGTATCCGAATAAAGCGATAAACATAACAATCGCAAGAGAAACAATGATTATTCTTTTTCTTTTAAACATTCCCTATAGACCCTTTCTGTAGCATCGACCATCTTTTCTTTAGAAAAATTATCCGCGATGAACTTACGCGCATTGGCGCCTAAATTATTACGCATCCGTTCATCGCTAAGCAGGCGCATGAGTGCCTCTGCTAAATCCGCCGGTTTAGCAGGCTCAACCAAAAGGCCGTTATACTCATTTCTAATCAAAGTCTTTATCCCGCCTACTGCCGAACCTACAACAGCCAGGCCCTGCGCCATTGCCTCCATGAGCGCTAAACCTAAACCTTCCTGCAATGAAGGCATAACAAAAACATCCATTGCCGCAAGCACATTTTTAGTGCCGCCTGCTTGCGGCAAGAATATAATATTTTTTGTAATGCCTAAATCATCCGCTTCCTTAACCAGCGCCTCTTTCATCTTTCCCTGCCCCACGACAAGCAACTTAACCGGCGGAAAACTCTTTATAACTGCCTGCATGGCCTGAAGCAAATAAGTGTGGCCCTTAACATCGGATAAGCGTGCGACAATCCCGACCAGAGGGGCTTCACCTATGCCTAAATCATCCCTTAACTTTTGCCGGGATGAATTGTCGCCAAAGCTTTGCACATCTATTCCGTTATTGATTACGGAAATCTTCTGCCCATCCAGCTTAAAATCAGAGACGAGGTGCTCCTTCACCTGATCGCTTATGGCAATCAGGGCTTGCCCCCAGCAGGGAAACATCCTGCGCGATAATTTCGGCTTAAAGAAACCATGACAGGTAAAAATATGCGGCTTAGCCGAATAACGGCTCAATAAACTCCCTAAAACCTGGGTAGTCCGGCTATTGGAATGAACCAAATCAATATTATATTCCCTGATTGCTTTCTTGAGCTTAAAAAAACTAAAGATAATCTTGGGGCTGATTTCTTTTTTTGTCCTTAAGGGGGCATTTATATGTTTTATGCCTGCTGCCGAAAATTTTTCCACAAGCTCACCGCCGCCTGAAGCCACATAAACATTATGGCCATTCTGCTTAAGCCCTTCCGCCAGGGTAAACAGATAGCTGGAGATCCCCCCCACATTAAGATGATTGGCTAGAAATAGTATATTCACTTGATTAATTTATCTATGGCCGCAAGTACTTCCTCCGGAGTAATCTGCATCATACAACGCTTACTCCGGCATTTAGTTTTATAACAGGGGCTGCAATCTAAATCCTTACTGATCACAATGCAGTTTTTTCCCGGCGGCAGGTGCCGGCGGCTGTCAGTAGGCCCGAAAAGCGCAATAAAGGGAGTCCCCATTGCGGAGGCAATATGCAAAGGTGAAGAATCCGCTGAAATAAATACATGGCATTTCTTGATCAGAGCCGCCAGCTCATTTACGGT
>JAQUSM010000004.1 GCA_028715095.1 Candidatus Omnitrophota bacterium | reverse complement strand
TTTCTTCGGAAGCAAGCATCATTACCGCGGCAACTTGGGCCATAGCCTCAACAGTGATTACCCCGGGCATAACCGGACGACCCGGGAAATGGCCTCTAAAAAAATAATCGTTTATAGTTACATTCTTAATACCCACCGCGCGCTTGCCTTTTTCTAAAATGTTTACCCGATCCACAAACAAAAACGGTTCCCGGTGCGGGATGATCTTCATAATTTCACTAACATCTAAAACCCCTTCCATAGTCCTGGCTCCTTGTGCTTTTGTTTTCTGTTCAAAGATCTTCTGGGCAATTTTTAAGTTTAAAGAATGCCCGCTTTTTAAGGCGATCACATGTCCCCGGATAGGACAGCCGGCCAGGCCGAGGTCACCGATCAAATCAAGTATCTTATGCCTGACAAACTCATCTTTAAACCTCAGTTTATTTTTAATTACTCCCGTTCTGCCTACAACCAGGGTATTCTCATAATTAGCGCCTAAACCTAAACCCTGGTTTTGTAATTCAGATGCTTCGCTCTCAAGACAGAAAGTGCGCGCCGGGGCAATCTCGGTTTTAAAGGATCCCGCATTAACGCAAATTTCTAAGAATTGCGCCTCTAGCAAAGGATGATCATAATTTAAAGTATAGGAAATCTTAAATTCCTTTGCCGGAACAATGGTAATCGAAGATGCCCCATCCTCGATAGATATAGGCTCTTTGATTACGTGTATATATTTTTCCTGTTCTTGTTCGACTATCCCGGATTTTTCAAGCGCCTCTACGAACTTAATCGCGCTTCCATCCAAACCCGGAAGTTCATTATTATCTATCTCTATATCAATATTGTCTATTCCCAGGCTGGACAAAGCGGACATAAGATGCTCAATCGTCTGCACCTCTATCTCATTATTTCCTATAGAACTGCGGCGGCTGAACTTAGCCGCCAGGAATGACTGCACATTAGCCTGTATTCTCGGGGCTCCGGGGATATCCGTGCGGATAAAAGCCACTCCGGAAGAGGCCTGCGCGGGTTTAAAAGTTATGTTTACTTTATTCCCCGTATGTATCCCGACTCCGGAAAGTGAAACTGGGCTGGCAATTGTCTTCTGTTTTTCCATTATTTTTTATTTAACCTGGCTTCCAACTCTTCAACCTTTTTCTTCAACTCCTTGACTAAATCAAACAGCTTAGGCAGGTTCTGCAGGCTGGCATTTGCCCTCTGGGTGGTCATAAAAGGCCTGGCCGGATAGCCGGAAACCATGGTATCCGCAGGCACAGATTTAGCTACACCGGATTGCGCGGTCACAATCGCGTTATCTCCAATGGTAATATGGCCGACTAAACCGGCTTGACCGGCTAAAGTGACATTGTTGCCGATAATCGTACTGCCGGATATTCCCACCTGGGCGACAATCAATGAGTTCTCGCCGATAATCACATTGTGGGCAATCTGCACAAGGTTATCAATTTTAGTTCCGCGGCCGATAACAGTCTTGTCAAAGCGCGCCCGGTCAATAGTGACATTGGCCCCGATCTCCACGTCATCAGCAATCTCGACTGTCCCCACCTGGGGTATCTTGTGATGTGATCCCTTGATCGTGGCAAACCCAAAACCATCCGAACCGATTACAGTGCCGGAATGGATAATTACACGGTTGCCGATACTAATGCGCTCGCGAATTGAAACATGCGGATAAATTAATGTCTGGTTCCCGATTTTACTGTGATGACCGACAAAACAGCCGGCGTAAATTATCGTGTTATCCCCTATAGAAACATTATCACCGATAACCACATAAGGGCCGATAGCCACATCTTTACCCAGGGTTACATTCTTGCCCATAACCACGGTATAATCTATCCCCTGGGGATGGCCCTCATCATCAGGCATAAACATAGAGATGATCTTGGCAAATGCCAGAGAGGGGTTATCAGTTAAAATAACCGGCTTGGCGGTTTTCTGGGCATCAGAAGAAGTAATAATCGCAGCAGCCCGCGTTTTATCCATAAGCGAACTGTATTTAGGATTAGCAAGGAAGGTAATATCCCCCTCCGCCGCTTCTTTTATGCCTGAAACACCGGTGATTAAGGTATCGCCGTTACCGACGACCTTGCCGTCAATAAGCTTGGCTATTTCATTCAGTGTCTTATGTAACATTATGGATATATTTTATTTGCTGCTTTTGTTTAAGGCCTCGATAATCTGGTTTGTAATCTCCAGGGCTTTATTCTGATATACCAACACCCGGTCATTAAAAACCATGGTATAGCCTTCTTTTTCCGCGTATTTCTTTACCGCCTCTTCGATATCCTTAAGGATCTCTTTCATCTTCTCATCCTGCTCTTTACGCAGTTCTTCCTGCATCTTTCGGTCAGCATCCTGGAAGACCTTCATCTTGGCTTCAAGCTCGCCTTTTTTGGCTTCTCTTTCCTTATCATTGAGTAAATTAAATTTATCCTGGAGAGCTTTAAGTTCAGCTACTTTCTTATCGCGATCATCGGTATAGGTCTTTTCTTTATCATTTAGATTTTTATCATATCCTTTGGTTTTGTTATATTCGCTAAAGGTGCGGCTTAAATCAATGTAACCGAATTTATCCGCGGCCTGGGCGCTTCCCACAAATATAAATAAACTACAGATTGCTACAGCCGACCATAAAACCATTGCTGCTTTTCTCATTTTACTTCCTCCTCGCCCACAAGGGCACACCCGCGCAATACCTTATAAGCGCGGGGTGTTGGTTAATAATTGTTTATTTTAGAATCCATGGCTGGCACTGAAATGGAATTGCCCGCTCTTCTTGCTGCTTTCACCGGGCTCTTTATCCATAGGTATACCGTAATCCAGCATTATCGGGCCAATCGGGGTTTTAATACGCAGGCCTAAACCAAAACCGGATTTCAACCCTCCGCTGTCAGCTACTCCATTGGCGTCTTTATTTGAGAATATATCACCTATTTTTTCCCAGACATTACCTACATCATAAAAAGCCGCAACTTTTAAAAAACTAAACAAAGGATAGGTGTACTCAATATTACCTACTGCCATAGATGCGCCACCCAGAGGATCATGATCAGAAGTATTAGTAACTGGCCCCAATTTTCTTTCCCCATAACCTCTGATTGTATAAGCGCCTCCGGCAAAGAATCTTTCATAAATAGGGATTTTTTCTGTGCTGCCATAAGGTTCGGCCAAACCAAGCCTGCCCCTTAGCTCAAGTACAGCCCCTCTGGGCATTGGAAAATAATGTGAGGCCCTGGTAAAAAATTTTGTATAATTCTTATCCCCACCAAGCGGGCCACCGGCAAAATCAAAGGAAGCAGTTAGTAAATTACCTTTCCTGGTATCAAAGACATTATCCCTGGAATCATAGGTCAAGCCGGGAGAAATAACGCTAATCACATTTGTGCCTACTTCATCATTTAAATCTTTATCAGTCGTCGTACTAGGATTACTGATCTTTATTTGATCCAATCGATACATAAGATCGCCTCTTAAATATTCGGATATTTCTTTACCTAAACGCAGATCCCCTCCGGTAACTTGTTCATCATAGCCGTAACCTGTTTCAGTATCTCGATCGTGCGTACGCCGGTAAAGGTCAAAACCGAAAGAAACCGGGTAATCAAACATCCACGGCTCGGTAAAACTCAACTCAAAACCGTTGCTTAAGTTGCCGATAGAAGCGCGCAGCTTTAAGTTCTGCCCGGCGCCTGTAAAATACGGCCAGTTCCTCCAGTCAAAGTTTTTCTGTTCAACCTCCACAAAACCCACAAACTGGTCAACCGTGCTATATCCGCCGCCGAAGCTAAAAGCCCCTGTCTTAGACTCCTTCACATCAACCACTAAATTCTTTTTATCGGGAGTTTGAGTATCCTCGGTATCATAGCTTACCTCTTCAAAGTATCCTAAATTTGTCAGCCTTTCTTTGCTGCGGCGCAGTTTTTCTCCGTCAAATTTCTCTCCGGGGTGGATCCTCATCTCCCTGCGGATAACCACATCTTTAGTTTTAATATTGCCGCGGACTTTAATCTTGTCCACATAAACTACCTGGTTTTCGATAATTGCATAGGTTATATCCACGCGGCTGGTTTCCGGGTTAACTATTACGGACTCCTGGACCTGCGCGGCTATATACCCGCGGTCAAAATATAAACCTTGCATGCTGATAATATCCTTTTTCATCGCATCCGCGCTAAAAACCTTGCCCGGCACACATTCGCTCAGGCGGCTAAGAATAGCTTTTTCAGTGATATCCTTATTGCCCTGGATAAGAACCGAGCCCACAAGATACTTCTTGCCCTCAACAACCTTAATCGTAATATATAACAAATACGCCTTTTTAGCGTCGGGATTAATTTCATTCTCTACCGTTACATCAGTAAAACCTTCACGTTGGTAGAATGACTTGACGCGCTCCATATCTTCGCTTAATACCTCTTCTTTTAAAACCCCCGCGTTAAAAAACCAGGCTCGCTTGGTTTTAAGCAGCTTCAGGATACGGCCGCTTGAAAAAGACTTATTTCCCTGAATGATAATATCCTTAATCCGCACCTTCTGGCCCTCAACAACATGAAAACCTATCACAGCCTTGTTCGTTTCAGCGTTTAGCTCAACCTTATAGGTAATATCAGACTGGTTATAACCTATCTTTTCATACATCTTCTTTAAAGTACGCACGTCTTCGCTCAAGCTGGGATAATCCAGATACTGCGTCTCTCTTGATTTCAACTGCTGCTTTATTTTGTCTTCCTTCAAAGTAATCCGGTTTATGCCCGTAAAATTAATCTTCTCTATAATCGGCCTTTCTACAACATTAAGGATAATTTTCAACCCATCCTTATAGGCTTCGGTGTCTATTTTAATATCACTGAAGAAACCCAAGAGGTAAAGCCTTTTTAAATCATCGCTGATGATATTTTCCTGATAGGCGCTTCCAATGCGCGTCTTCATCTTGGAAATAATGACATTGGTGCTGATAGATTTATTACCCTTGACTTCTATGGCAGTGACATTCTTTACTGAAGGCGCTTCAGCGGAAGAAACAGCGGAATTCCCCTGGGGCTGACCCTGTGGATTTTCCTCAGCAAAAACAAAAGATACGCTAACAAAAAGGAGGAAGGTGGTTAAAGATATTAGGATTAATCTGCGCATTTAGGGTTATTATATAGGAACAGGCTGCTTAAATCAAATATTATATCTTTATTGCAATGGTTGTCAGGATAACTCATTCTAATGAACTATCCGTTCTGGATAAGTTATCAAACCTGGTGAACTCCTTGATAAAGGCCAGCTTCAAAGACCCCACAGGGCCGTTACGCTGTTTGGCGATGATGGCTTCGGCTATCCCCTGGTTATCAGGAGAAGGAGTATAATACTCCTCCCTTAAAATTAACACAACTACATCGGCATCCTGTTCAATTGCCCCGGACTCTCTTAGGTCCGAAAGCTGCGGCCTATGGTCTGTACGCGATTCTACTGCGCGGGATAACTGGCTGATAGCAATAACCGGAACACTCAATTCCCTGGCCAAGGCTTTCAGCGAACGCGAAATCTCCGAGATCTCCTGCTGCCTGCTTTCCATATTCATCGCCGAACCGCGCATCAACTGCATGTAGTCCAGGATAATTAATTTTATGCCGTGATGCGATTTCAGGCGGCGTGCCCTGGCGCGCAGCTCCATTACGGATATCGCCGGGGTGTCATCAATATATATGGGGGCTTCGGAAAGTTTTCCCGCCGCCGCAGTCAGGCGCGGCCAATCGCTGGTGGCTAAATAACCGGTCCTTACCTTGTGCGCGTCAACCCGCGCATGCGAGCAAAGCATCCTCTGCACCAGCTGCTCTTTAGACATCTCTAAGCTAAAGACTGCGGTAGGCACCTTTTCAATCACTCCGGCGTATTCGGCGATCCCCAAGGCAAAAGCGCTTTTACCCATCGAAGGACGGCCTGCGATAATAATTAAATCCGAAGGCTGCAGGCCGGCAGTTTTAATATCAAAATCTATATAACCTGTGGGTATACCGGTAACATGCGCCTTATTCTGATAAAGCCTGTCAATGGTCTCAATCGAATCTTTTACAATTTCCTTAAGGTGCTGATAGGTCCCCTGGTTTTTCCGTTCGCTTACTTCAAAAATAAGCCTTTCTGCGGTATCTACAACTTCGGCTATATTGCCTTCACTTTCATGGCAGACAGTGATAATCTTGGTGGAGTTATTGATTAAACTCCTTAAGATATATTTTTCCCTTACAATCCCTGCGTAATGGTTGATATTGGCGGCGGTAGGAACGGCATTGGCCAAAGAGGTAAGAAAGCTTGCCCCGCCTATTTCATCAAGAGAGTTATCTTTTCTTAAAGCGTCGGCAAGAGTAATCAGGTCTACGGCCTTGTTGGCATTATAAAGGTCGCTTATTGTCTGGAAGATTTTCCTGTGGGTGTCTTTATAAAAACATCCCGCGTCTAATTTCTCAACGGCAACCGAAACCGCTTCTTCATCCAAAAGCATGGACCCTAATACAGCCATCTCGGCGTCAAGATTTTGCGGAGGGAGTTTATCTAAGTTTAATTCCTGAGGCATGTTGAATGTACCTTTATTTTTTAACTACCCACAACTTGACCGTGGCACTTACTTCCGGGTGCAGCTTGACAGGCACTTCATAAACACCTAAAGATTTTATCGGCTCAGCCAATTCAATAGCGTTTTTATCTATAAGGAAACCTTCATCTTTCAAAACAACGGCTATATCGTGGGCATTGATACTGCCGTATAATTTTTCCTCACCCTGAGTCAAAGCGGAGATGGTCAAAGCAAGCCCGCTTAAGCGTTTCTTGATTTCTTCCGACTCTTCTTTAACTTTAGCGTATTGCTCTGACTTAACCTGCTTTTCTTTTTCCAGCTGCTTAAGGCTTCCCGGAGTGGCTGCTTTGGCTAAATTATGCGGAAAAAGAAAGTTCCTGGCAAAGCCTTCTTTTACCTTAACCACCGAGCCAGCTTTACCGATTTTCTCTACATCTTTGATTAAAATTACTTCCATGTTATTTAGCGGGTATAAGGAAGCAGGGAAAGGAACCTTGCTTTATTAATTAATTCCCTGATCCTTCTCTGATGCCTGGCGCAATTTCCGGAAAAACGGCTGGAAACGATTTTGCCTTTTTCGGTCATAAAGACTTCAAGCCTTTTGATATCCTTATAATCAATGCTGCCTAATTTATCCGCGCAGAACCTGCAGAATCTTTTTCTCACCGGGCCAAGCAGGTCCTTTTTCTTCTTAATAATCTTCTTGTCTTTACCAAAACCCCTGGTCTTAACTTTCATGTGTCCCCCTGTCCTTGTTTTGTTTATTCTTTAGTTTAAATTTTCCGTGCCTTTAATCAGGCACTGATGTTAATTTTGCTCTTCTTCAGAAGGGTGAGTATCATCTCCGCCTTCAGCTAACCAGTTCGATTCGCTGCTCGGCTCATCAACCGATACTTCTGCATGCGTTTGGCTGGCTTGACCGGCAGGTTTCCCCTGTCCAGGAGCCCCCATGAACTGCACGCGTTCTGCTCTGACTTCAATCACCGAACGTTTAGCCCCGGTATTATCCTCCCAAGAACGCGACTGCAGCCTGCCTTCGACAAAAACACTGCTGCCCTTATGTAAGTACTGGTTACATGTCTCTGCCTGTTTATTCCAAACTACCGCAGTTATAAAACAAACCTCTTCTTTTAATTCCTGTTCTTTGCTGCGGTATTTACGATTTACCGCCAGGCGCAGATTAACCACAGCCGTACCCTGCGGAGTATAGCGTAATTCAGGATCCTTAGTAAGATTACCCATCAATAATACCTTATTATAACTAGCCATACACCCTCCTGTTAAGCATCCATACGGGTAAATAAAAATCTCAGGATATTTTCATTAAGCCTATAAATACCGCGCAATTCTTTGATCGCTTCCGCAGGAGCGCTAAAAGCTACCAGATAATAAATCCCCTCCTGGAACTTTTTAATAGGAAAATATAATTTACGTCTTTCCGCCCAGACCGATGACTGAGAAATTAAACCCTTATGCTTGGCCACCGCCTCATCAATCTGCTTAAATAAAATTTTCTTATCTTCGTCGGATAAATCCGGCCTGACAATCAACATTACTTCGTATTTATTCATTTTTACTCCTTGTGTTAAAACTATCCATAGTCTTGACTATACCATTCTCCACCCAGCTCAAACAACAGTCAACTGCATCTTCTTGCGCCAGTTCAATGAGCGCTTTTTCTTTACGTAAAAACCCTGCCAAAACGTAACGCGCGGCATCTTGCGGGTTTTTCGGCCTGCCGATGCCGATGCGCAGGCGGTTAAAATCCTGCGTCCCCAACTGCTCAATAATTGAAGCCATCCCCCGCTGCCCTGCGTTTGAACCAAACGGACGGATTTTGATTCTGCCCAGCTCCAAATCCAGATCATCACAGACCACTAAAAGATCCTGGGGCTCAAGCTTAAACTTCTTCAACAGGGCTTTAACTGCAATGCCGCTTAAATTCATAAAAGTTTGCGGCAAAGCTAATACCAGATTATGCTGTCCGCAGCTGGTTTTAGCGGTTAAAGCCGAAACTGAACCATCTTTTTTAAGAGCAACTTTTAATAAACGGGCCAAGGATTTTACTACCGTAAAACCAATGTTGTGCCGGCTCCCCGCATAAATTAACCCGGGATTACCCAAACCTACAATCAGTTTCACCACGGCCCTCTATTTTTTGTCCTTATCTTTTCCCTTGGTCTCTTCAGCCGCGGCGCCTTCAACAGGGGTTTCTTTCTTCTCTTTGATTACTTCTGGCTCGGCTTTAACTTCCCCTTCAACAGATTCCACCGGCGCCTCTTCCTTCATCGGAGCAGCAACATGCAAAACAATCGCCGCCGGATCATTTAAAGGCTTGACCCCCGCGGGAAAAACTATATCCTTAACATGGATAGCTTCACCCATCTTAAGCGCGGAAACATCCACCTCAATATTTTTAGGGATATTGGTAGGTAAACACTCTACTTCAACCTCCCAGAGTATATGCTCTAAAGAACCGCCTTCCTGCTTAACGCCGATAGACTCACCCTTGATTTCAATAGAAACATTAACCTTAATTGCTTCGGTTAAAGAAATCTCATTAAAATCCAAATGAATAATATCCTCGCTCACCGGGTCATACTGGATCTCTTTGACCAGGCATGGCCGGCCCTTTTCCTTCTTATCATCCTTAATCTTAAGGTTAATAATGACACTTTCCAGGTGATGCTGATGTCCCAGCCTTAAAAGCGCGCTCTTAGGAAATTTTATGGATAAGGCATCTTTACCGTGAGAATAAACCACTGAGGGCAGATAACCGCTATTCCTTAATTCCCTGGCCTTGGCGCTGCCTTTTTCTTTTCTTAATTCTGCTTCCAAGAATATCTCTTCCATTTTCTTTACCTTTCTTTTCTTTATTGTTTAGTCAAATAAGCAGCTCACTGATTCCTCGTTATGTATTCTTTTTATCGCTTCAGCCAAAAGGGTGGCTACTGAAAGCACCTGGATCTTCTCATGCTGCTTTTCCGGAGACAAAGGCACGCTGTCAGAAATAAGCAATTTCTCCAAACCTTTACACTGATCTATGCGCTGGATAGCCGGTCCCGATAAAATACCATGGGTAATGGCCGCATAAATAGTCTTGGCCCTGGCTTTTTTTAAAGCCTCTACCGCTTCAATCAGGGAGCTCCCCGTCGCAATCATATCGTCAATAATAATCACATTCTTATCTTCTACCTCACCCATAATATGTACTGCCTCGGCCTTCTCGGGAGAAACCCGGCGTTTATCAATTATGGCGAGCCCTGCGGAAACCCTTTTAGCATAAGCCCTGGCCATCTTGATGCTGCCGACGTCAGGAGAGACGGCAACCAAATCCTTTATATTCATCTTAGAAAAATAATCCACGAAAACACCAACGGAAAAAAGATGGTCAACCGGGATATCAAAAAATCCCTGGATCTGACCGGCATGCAAATCCATGGTTAAAATACGGTTAGAGCCGGCAGTAGTCAAAAGATTGGCTACCAATTTTGCGGTAATAGGCACACGCGGCTGGTCCTTCCTATCCTGACGCGCATAACCAAAATACGGGATAACCGCGGTAATTCTTTGTGCGGAGGCCCGGCGTAAGGCATCAATCATAATTAAAAGTTCCATAAGGTTATCATTCGAAGGAGGGCAGGTCGGCTGTATTATAAAAACATCTTTACCGCGCACATTATCATTAATCTTTACCCGGATCTCACCCTCGCTAAACCTGCCGACTAAGGCATCCTGCAGCTTCACCTTTAAATCTTTACAAATATCCTTGGCCAAAACAAGGTTTGCGTTACCGCTAAAAATAGCTAATTTATCCACATTTACCTCCCTGCTTCCTTAAAATTCTCGCCGGTACTCCTACAACAACCGTATTATCCGGGATATCTTTCGTAATTACTGAACCTGCTCCGGTGACCGCATCCCTGCCGATTTTTACCGGAGCGACAATTATAGTATCTGAACCAATACAAACCCTGTCCTTTATAACTGTGTTATTTTTTCTTAGGCCATCGAAGTTAGCCGTAACTGTGCCTGCTCCAATGTTGACGCAGGCGCCGATAGAACTGTCTCCGATGTAAGAAAAGTGTTTGACGAAGGTCTTTGCGCCGATCTTGGCACGCACCATTTCGATAAAGTTACCGGCTGTCACATCGTCTTTGAGCTCGGTGCCTTCACGCAGGTGAGCAAAAGGACCCACTGAACAACGCTTTCCAATTTTAACACCCCTTTCAATTACTGTAAAGGGATAAATCACCGTATCGATGCCGATTCTGGTGCCAAAGTTAATAAAGGTGGATGCCGGGTCAATAATCGTTACGCCATCCTGCATTAATTTTTCATTAATCCTCTCCCGCATAAGGGAATTGGCTTTAGCTAATTCAGCCCGGGTGTTAATCCCCAGGGCCTCTTGGGAGTCCTCAACCTTGAAGCCGTCAACCAGGTATTTCTTTTTGGCTAAAATGCCTATTATATCGGTCAGGTAATACTCTTTCTTGCGGTTATCGGCTCGGATATATTTTAAATTTCCGGACAGGCTTTCTTTTTTGAATACCATAATTCCGGTATTAATCTCTTTTATATCCTTCTGCACCTCATCGGCGTCTTTTTCTTCAACTATACCGCAGATACTAAAATATTTATCGCGTATAATCCTGCCATATCCGGAAGGCTTTTTTAACTGTGCCGTTAACAATGTTGCGTCGACATTATTTTCTATATGGTAATCTAGGAGCTTCCTGAGAGTTTCCTTTTTCAACAGGGGATTATCCCCATAGAGAACAAGCACGGTGCCTTTAAATCCTTTTAAAGCCGTAAGGCCTGCCTTAACTGCATCGGCTGTACCAAGCAATTTATTCTGGATGGATATTTTCACTCCCTTGGGGATGGCCCTGCGTACCAACTCCTGCTTAAACCCTAAGACCGCGACTACCTGTTTAGGCTTCAAAGAAGATACCAAATCCAGGACATAACCCAACATGGGCCTGCCGCAAAGATTATGCAGCACCTTAGGCGTATCGGATTTCATACGCGTACTTTTCCCCGCTGCCAGAATTATTACTGCGATATTATTTTTCATATTCTTTGCTTATAATACACTTATTGGGACGTATGGATTCGAACCATAATAGCCAGACCCAAATTCTGGAGTCCTACCATTGGACGACGTCCCAGAGCAACCACTCTTAAATTTTAATCTTCCCCTTCTCTTGCTCGTACGCCTCAAGGACCCTTTTCTGCAAATATTCCCTAAACGACTGCGTTATGGGATGGGCTATATCTTTATGTTCGGACTGGCTGCTTGACGACTCCTCAACATGCTGAGGAATAACCTCGGCCGGCAGGACAGTTCCACATTGATTGCAATATTTACTGCGCAATTCATTCTTAAAAGAGCATTTCGGGCAAGGATGTTTTACTTTACGCGAAGGCATGGCGATGAACAAACCCGTGGAGCCTTCAATAACTTTAATATTTCTTACTACAAAGACATTATCAAAAGTAACTGTTGCGTATGCTCTTAATTTCTTGTCCGGAGAATCCTTTAATACTATCCTAACTTCTGTTATCTCCATCAGTTACCTCCTTGCCTGTTTAGCTGCCGCTGGCTAAATAGCAGAACTTAGAAAAATTTGCCAAGATTTATGTTCCTTGCGCAATTTACTGCTTAAATCTTGAGCCTGTGTCCGGCTGTCACATATGGCAAATACCGCTGGCCCGCTTCCGGACATCATTACACTTTCTAATCCCACCGCCAAAAGCGAATCTTTAACTTTCTTAACTACAGGATAGAGATTTGTGGTGATAACTTCTAAATCGTTAAAAAAGTATTTTGCATCAATATGAGAGCCTTTTTTAAGCAATTCAGGAAGAATTATTTTAGCATCCGGACGCCGCCTTGTCAACTCGGAAATAAAAAGGTCAAATTCTTTATAAATCAGGGGAGTTGACACCTTAACCCCGGGATAAACCAGGATAAAGCGGAGTTTAACCTTTTCTAAAAAATTCAACGGCTTGATTTTATCCCCCCGTTGGCTGCCTAAGGCAAACTTTACATCATGGACAAAGAAAGCGACGTCGCTGCCGAGTTTAGCTGCCAGGATTGCCAGCTTTTCTTTGGTCAAATTAAGATGCCAGTATTTACTCAACCCCACAAGGGTACTGGCGGCGTTAGAAGAACCCCCGCCAAGCCCTGCGCCAACGGGTATACGTTTCTTAATCTCTATCTCCAAGCCTGAGTTTAAGTTAAACTCCTGCCTTAATAATTCCGCGGCACGGAAACAAAGATTAGTCTCATCCTTAGGCACATGCCTGCTATCGCATTTAATCCTGATCGAGCTGTCTTTACGCCCTTTGAGGATAATTGTATCGGCCAGGTCAATACGGACGAATAAAGTATCCAGATTATGAAAATTGTCTTTGCGCCTGCCTAAAACACGCAGATAAAGATTTAATTTGGCAAAAGACTTAATAACCAATGGCGAGTTAAACTTCATGAACTTATGTTTAAAATCTTAGGAGATGTTGGATAAAACCGCTTTTTCTATATCCAGGCTGGTAAGATTATATTCTTTCAAGAGGTCTGCCGGTTCCCCTGATTGGCCAAAGCGGTTACGCACGCCAAGGTGGATAACTTTTTTAGGGCAATTCTCGGCAACTACTTCACCTACGCTGGAAGCCAGCCCTCCGATAACGTTATGCTCTTCGCAAACCACAAGAAACTTAGTTTCTTTAGCGGCCTTAAGAATAGCTTCTTTATCCAGCGGCCAAATAGTATGCACATTGATCAGGCGGGCCTTGATTCCCTTTTGCGCCAGATTTTTTACTGCTAAAAGCGCCTCAAAAACCATTATCCCGCAGGCAATGATAGTTACGTCATTTCCTTCAGAGATTACCTGGGCTTTACCTAATTTAAACCCGTCTTTATTTTCAATAGTAGGAACCTTTGAGCGGCCTAAACGGATATAAAAAGGCCCTGGAGTTTCTGCTGCGGCGATAACCGCATCAGCTGTCTGGGGCCCGTCGCAAGGAACAATAATATTCATATTAGCAAGCACACGCATAAGCGCGATATCCTCTAAAGCCTGATGGCTTGCTCCGTCCGGCCCTACGGTAATACCGGCGTGCGTAGCTACTATTTTAACATTAAAATTATTATAACCTATGGAAACCCTTATCTGGTCCCAGGCGCGCCCTGCGGCAAACACAGCAAAAGTGGAAAGGAAGACTTTTTTCCCGCAGCTGGCTAATCCGGCGGCCGCAGCCATCATATTCTGTTCCGCTACGCCAAAATTAAAAAATCTTTCCGGGAATTGTTTAGCAAAAAGGTTCGTCCTGGTAGAGCTGGAGAGGTCAGCGTCTAAAACCACAATATCCTTATCCAATTCACCCAGCTTCACCAGCGTCTGGCCATAAACATCCCTTTGATAAAGCTGCTCTGCCATTACGCTAACTCCTTCAAAGCTTTTTCCGCCTCTTCTTTAGTAGGGGCTTTACCGTGAAAGCCTATTACGCCTTCCATAAATGAGACACCTTTACCTTTTACGGTGCGGCCGATAATTATTGTGGGTTTGGATTTTATTGTTTTAGCCTCTTCATAAGCGGATAAAATCTGCCGCATGTCATGACCATCAATTTCTATCACATGCCAGCCAAATGCCTGCCATTTAGCGGCTAATGGCTCCAGGCCCATAATGTCTTCACATCTTCCGTCTATCTGACAGCCGTTAAAATCCAGAATAGCGCAGAGATTATCACAGGAAAAATGGCTGCAAGCCATAGCTGCCTCCCAGATATTGCCCTCCTGTGTCTCTCCGTCACCCATTAAAACATAAACCCGGTAATTCTTTTTATCCATTTTTGCCGCTAGAGCCATTCCCAGTCCGACAGAAAGCCCCTGGCCAAGTGAACCGGATGCTGATTCAACACCGGGAGTACTACGTGCGGGATGCCCCTGAAGCCTCGAGCCTAATTGACGCAGAGTCATTAATTCTTCTTTTGGGAAATAACCTGTTTGCGCCAATACCGCATACCAGAGCGGGCAACAGTGCCCTTTGGACATGTGGAAACGATCCCTGTCCGGCCATTGCGGATCTTTTGGATTAAAATGCAGGATATTAAAATACAAGGCGACAACTAAATCTGTAGCGGAGAGACTCCCTCCGGGATGGCCTGAACCGGCCTTAGCCAACATCTCGATAATTAAACGCCGGGTTTCTTTAGCTTTAGTCTCTAATTCTTTTATTGATAATTGCCTGTTATCCATTATTTAGAAAGTTGGAGTAATTTTTCTTTCACGCGTTCCTGGCTAGCATCTAATTTCAGGGATTTCTCCCAGTTCAATCTTGCGTTATCCTGGTTGCCCAGTTTTAAGTAAACATCCCCCAGATGCTCATATATAACCGGGTCGCTTAACAAAGACGCTGCTTTTTCCAGATGGCTTAGTGCTTCCTTAAACTTACCTTTCTTAAAATAAAACCATCCCAGGCTGTCAATATAAGCGCCATTTTCCGGGTCGAAGCTTAAAGCCTTCTTAATCATCGCACCGGCTTTATCAATATTTTTATCCTGCTCCAGGTAAAAATAGCCAAGGAAATTTAGAGCTTCATGATAGTCCGGCTTTAATTTTATTGCGGCCTTAAGCTCTGTTTCTACGGGAGCGTAATCTTTTAGTTCATAATAGATGCTGCCCAGGTAAAAATGTGTTTGCTCATCAAGGGGGGCCAGCCCCGCAACCAATTTAAAGATACCTTCAGCCTCTTTTAACTTACGCTGCTGTAAATAAATTGCTCCTAAACTTTTGTAAACTTCAATATTACCCGGCTCAAGTTTAGCGACATTCTTAAGCGCAAGCGCATATTCCTGAGTGGCTAAATCCGCTTTATTTTGCGTTGTATAAACCAACGCCAATATCGCATGCGGCTCAACAGCATCAGGGGCCAGATTGATAGATTGCTTTAATTCAGTTATAGCCGAAGGGATATCATTTTTCTTAATGAAAGCTGAAGCCAGGTTTAAATGTAACAAAGAACTCTGGGTATCGACCTGCAGCGCTTTACGATATTCCTGGATAGCCGTATCTATATCACCAAGGTCTTCGTAATAAAGGGCACTGATATAGTGGCTTAGACCTTGAGTGTCTTTTCTGTCTATATCTAAAGCCTGGGCAGTTCCGACAGCCACGGCCAAAGAAAGGCAAAGACAAGCCAAACTGTTAAGATATTTTAACTTCAAAAGTATCCTTCTAAAATTATCCAGAAAACTTAAAAACCCGGTAAAGTCCTTTTCATGAACAAAAAAGGAGAAACTTAACCTTTACCGCCCCAAGCTCTCTTCTTCAGATGGCGAAGACGACGACGCATCTTCTTACGCTTATGAGTCTTAATTTTTTGTCGTTTTCTTTTCTTTCCACAAGGCATAACTTCTCCTCTTCTCTCTAACTACAAAATAACCTTATTCAACGGGTATTCAATAATCCCCTGGGCACCGGCTTGTTTTAAAACAGGGATAAGCACCCTGACAACCTTCTCATCTATAATCGTCTCGATGGCAAACCAACCGTCATCGCTCAATCCGGAAATAGTAGGTTTCTTTAAGGCCGGAAGCCTGCCGATAACTGCCTTAAGATTCTCTTTTCTTACGTTCATTTTTAATCCGACTTTTTCTTCTGCGGCAATTGCACCTTGCAAAAGCAAAGCGACCTGTTCCATCTTAGCTCTTTTCCAGCTGTCTTTATAAGAGTTTTTATTGGCGATCAACTGGGTGGTGGACTCACAGAGAGTGGCGATCTCAACCAATTTATTTGCCCGCAAAGAGCTGCCTGTTTCAGTCAGCTCCACTATTGCATCAACCAATCCGCCGCTGACCTTGACCTCCGTTGCCCCCCAGCTAAACTCAACCTCTACCTTAACTTTATTTTTCTTAAAATATTCCCTGGTTACATTTACCAGCTCCGTAGCCACGCGCTTACCATTTAAGTCCTTTACGTTTTTAATCCCGGAGCCCTCCGGCACTGCCAAAACCCACCTGACTTTATTCAGGCCCTGTTTGGCATAAGTTAAGTCCGTGACCCTAACCACATCAGAGTTATTCTCCAGTATCCAGTCATTGCCGGTAATCCCGCAATCAAGAGCGCCATCCTGGATATAGCGCGACATCTCCTGTGCCCGCAATAAAACCGCCTGGATCTCTGAATCATCTACAGACGGAAAATATGAACGCGGGTTAGGCAGATTAACGTTAAAACCGGCCTTTTTAAGCATCTTAAAGGTAGATTCCTGAAGGCTGCCTTTAGGCAAACCGAACTTTAAAACTTTACTTTTCATAATAAATTTCCCTTTCCTGAAATAACCAATAGGAGTTTTTATTATATCTATATATTGCCGGCTTGTAAAGCAAATATTAACCCAAATGGATCTCTATCAGATTGAGCTTTTGCGCCGACAGCCCAAGGATCACTTCGCGGCTAAAAACTAAATAACTGCGTTTATCTATAGGCAGGTTACTTAAATTAAGGCAGGCCTTAACAATTTTATATTTGCCGTAAGCAAGTTTTCCGGGATTTAAAAACCTTATCATTATTCTCCTGCCCGCAAATGTACGCTCTATGCTTATGCCGTTGCTTTTGAGAAAATGCTCCGCGCTTAACTTTGGCTCGATTACTAAATCTCCGTCTTGGCCCCTGACCCCGAAAACCTGATTAAGCATAGTTAATATAAACCAGCTGGCTGAACCGGTCAGATAAGAATACATTCCCCGGCCTTCAAGGTTAAAATATTCCGGCAGGCAAGGATATATTTTGCTTTTAGTAGTATCCAGCGCCATTTTATAAAGCGAGCTTAAAGTTTCCCAGCCTTCCCGGGCAAGGCCTTGTTTATATAACGCATAACTAAACATCACTACCATATGGCTAAAGATTGCCCCATTCTCTTTTTCCCCGTATGAAAAAGAAAAAGCCCTGCCCAGAGCAAGCTGTTCTTGCTTAAAATCTGTATTTAGGTGTATGCTCCCGGCCTGCTTATCAAGCAAATATTTATTTACGCTTTGCAGAACCTTGCGCACCTGCCAGGAAGAAGCAATGCCAGCCATTATGGTAAAGACCTGGGCAGTCAAGGTCATTTGCACATGATTGCCTCTTTTTCCTTCTAATCTTTTTTTAAGATTGTCATAATAGCCGTTAAAAAAACCTTCCTTGAGCCACTCTGCCGAACATATATGCTGTTTCATCCATAGAGATTTACCCTTAAGGTCATCAGCCAGATGCGCAACATCTAAAGAAACTTTTTTTCCGGATAAAGCGAATGACGTTTTAGAAAAATACTTATCCAGGAGCCTGCGTTTGGAAGGAATACTTCCGTAATTGACCTTTGTAAACAAAATCTTGACCTCTTCGGCTACCTCTACTTTGCTATCCTGCCCGATTTTCAACAAAAGCCCTGCAAGCGTCTCCAGGTTTTGCGCGTACATCGCGCTAAAGGCTGCGCTTTCGCCGTTTTCTTTTGCCATATCCAATCCGTCATTCCAATCCGCGCCTTCAAGACGGATATGGTTATGGCTGCCGACATTATAAAACTGCACCAGGTTCTCTACCAGAAGATGCTCCAGGATTGAACCTGAATACACCTTTCCGGCTTTTGTCTTCAGCTTGTTCCCGTAAGCCGGGGTCCAGTTATAATCAATACCTCCGGCCCGGTTTATTTCATGGTTATAAAAATAAGTTGCCTGCTCAAACAAAATATCCAGGTCGCCTGTTTCATTGATATATAAATCCAGCGTCAAAAGCGGCCAAATGCCATGGTCCATCCACACCCGGCTGATATTGTTGCGGTCAGCGATAAATTCTTCGGGGCATTTGCCGATAATAGTAGCATTGGAACCATCAATCTTTACCCCGCAAAAATTATTAATCAGAGACGGCCTGACTTTTTCCGCGTCGTTAAGGATCAAACCCAGGCAATCCTGCCAAAGGTCGCGCCATCCGCGGCCGCCTTTTCCATAATCAAAATCCGGCAGGAAGGAACATCCGAAAACCCTTCTCAATGTCGGTTGAATATTGACCCAGCGCAGCCAATTATCAAAATCACTGTCTTGTGTCGCAATATTTATACCCTGGCTCAATTTACCCCAGAATGTTTTAGTTCCCTGCAAAGAATGCGAGATCTTATCCGGATGGTTAAATTTAGAAATCAACTTACTGAGTACCCCGGGATCCCGGGTTATCCCCATAATTACCGTATATATCTTTGACTGCCCGGGTTTAAGGGAAACACTTTTGAAACTTAAGCCGCCCATAACCTCTTTACCCTGTATATTATTTAACTGCCCGGGCATGTTATTAAATACCGCCTCCGGCTCCTCCAGGTCGCCTGAGTCGCCGCAAAAACCCTCCTGAGTCGGATAGATCCTTTCCGGAGGAGAAAACTTTTCATCCCAGCTTAAAACAAAATAACTGTCTTTATTCGGGCGGTGCCCGGATTCATCAAAAGCCAATGTCGGCTTGGAGATTACCCCGAATTTATGCAGGATAACGCGCTGCAACAGACTGGTTACATGGCGATGATCGCGTATATTATTTGCGCCACGGCTATAGATGGGAATAGCCACCGTGGGAATGAAGCTTACAGGTTTATGGGAGATATTGGTAAGCTTAACCTGCATTATCTCAACCGCCTCAGCCGTAGCCGGCACAAAAGAAAGGACCTGCGCGTTAATACCTATTGCTTTATTCTGGCGGGTTATTTTATGCCAAAGCAGGCCTGCCTCTAATTTGAACTTATCCTTCTTTATCTGTTTGGAATCCCTGGAAACACCGGCAACTGACCAGATTTTATGCGGATTAATATAAACCCAGAAGTTACGTGAAGAACGCAGGTTGGATAAATCAATACGTGAAACCGGGGCCAAAAGAAAAGAATTTTGCCCGCTTTTGATATCTCCGTGCAAATCAGGACTAATAGACGACATAATACTATCATTGCACACGGGAAAATACAGACTCTTGATTTTATCTGCGCAGCCCGAATAAAAACTTCCCGAATTATCTGTAAAGCGCCAAAGTTTTTCCATGACTGTTTAACTTAACATAAGCCTACGGCATATTCAAGCAAAACTCTATACATTAAAGGCCGGAAACCTCTCCCAATTTCTTTCCGAAGATAAAAAGCGGCACATCTTTATGCAGGATGTGCCTGAAATACGGCCTTTTTCCTTTATATAACAATTGGAAAGATTGTTTGGAAAAAAAATCCGCTCCGGCCTGGGAGAGCGTCGCTAAATGCACCCCAATAACCCTCTCCTCTTTCAGATAGGCCAAATATGTTTCTATTAAAGCCGTGCCGATATTTTGGCCGCGGAATTCTTTCTTTAAATTAATATGAAAAGTGGCCGGGTAATCTTTTGTAAAATCAGGATCGGAAAGTTCCCCTCTAAGGAGGGCTCTTAAACAGCTGAAAATAAAGATAATATTCTTCTTATTAAAGAAAATGCCGCTTTTTAAAGCCTTCCAGAACAGGCCGGGCATAATCTTTTTCTTAAAAACGCTTTCCGCAATAACCTTATTCTTTGCGCCGATCAAATAGCCAACGACCTCTGAATTTACTTCCGCTATAAAAGAAGCCTCCGGCTCATAATCAGTAAAAT
>JAQUSM010000003.1 GCA_028715095.1 Candidatus Omnitrophota bacterium | reverse complement strand
CTCGCCCAGCAAAATATGCTTATCAACAGGAAAAATAACTTCGGGAACCCTTCAAACGCAAAAATACAAGCCGAAGTTCCAATAGCGAAGATTACCGTAAAGACGGTAAAAAGCACGCTGTTAAGCCCCGGTGGATTAAGAAATCGCAAGACGGAATACAGGATCGAATTTTCATTCTTTAAATTTACCCACCCGTCTAAGTCTACCGCCAAGACCAATCCCGAGCTGAATAAGAAGATAATTAAAAATAATACTAAGGTTTTATTCCACATATTCATTAATCCTCCGGGTCCTGCTAAGCCGGGCTCGCTGCGCTTCGGCAAAATTTAAAGAGCAAAGATGCTCTTCAAATTCCCTCCCAGGATATTCTGCTTATCCTCTTGGGATATATCAAGGTCGTTGACGGCTTTAATACCTGCGGGAACATCTTTTTTCGCCGGCCAATCGCTGCCCCACAAAATATGTCGTGGCCCCATAAGCTCAAGAGCCAGCATAAAATTGGCTTTAGTGGTATCCCCGCTTGTATCCACGTAAATATTCTTAAAATAATCCGATGGATTAGCCTGCAGGTCTTTGACGAAGTTTATTGAACGCAACATGCCATAAGTTGCGTCAAAACGCTGCTTTAAATAGCAGATTGCTCCGCCAAAATAGGCAAAGATAAACTTTACTTTAGGGTACTGCCTTAAGATATCCGACATTAAAAGCTTTCCTGCTGATATCGTGGTATCAAAAACATACTCCACAACCGGGGTAAGCAAAGGGTCTTTTACCCGCTCAAAGCCAATCGGGTTAACAATCTGGGAGTGCACAAAAACCGGTATATCCTGCTCTTGCGCCTCTCTATATATAGGTAAGAACATCTTGTCATCCAGATAAATACCATTATAACTTGAAGCAAGGGAGACCGCCTTAAACCCCAACTCATTGGTTGCCCGTTTTAACTCTTCAAGCATATCAATAGAATTATCCACCGGCAAGACCGCAGCGCCGACAAACCTTTTAGGGTAACGCTTCAGTATTTGAGCGATATTATCGTTATAAATATGCGCGACCTCGCTTATACTGCCTAATTTCAAATGCGCATCTGACGTGGGGTAACTTAAAACAGCTGCGGCAATACCTGCCTCATCCATCATCTTTAACTGGCCTTCAATATCACCCCAGCCCTTATGGAAAAAATGGGCATTTGTGATAATCTCATCCGGCAGCCAGTGGCTATGCGCATCAATCAACATTAATGCTCCGTGTTTTTTAAAATACGCCCGATCATTTCTTCTTCATAAAGCGACTTTATCTCTTCCAGGCCCCTTCTGCCTAATTCCCCGGTAATAACTTTTTCAACGGCATCCAGCTTTATCTCCGAAAAGATAAACTCCGGGTTTGTCTTTTTCCCCTGGTCCCTTAATTCCGAGCAGGCCTTTTCCTTGTCTTCGATATATTTCTGAAAGTCGTTAATATGTTTTTGTAGGGCGTCTTTTTCATGAGGCAGATAGGAACCTAAGAGCTCTTTTTCCATTTCAATCAATATATCCTGGTCAATATCCACCTGGGTAAACTTGCGCTCGTATTTATCAAAAGTTTCCTTGGCTGTTTTATAGAGCCAGATAAAATAACGCTTTTTTAAATTCTTCTCATCCTGCCTATTCATCATCGCACCGCCTTTATTGTTTTACTAACTCTACCGTATCAAAATATAATGTGCCCTTGGACTCCGCAAGCGGCTCAAACTGAAAGATCTTGATCGGGAAATCAAGATTGCCGTTTTTATCGGCATTTTCCGGCTGCCAATCATCGCGCACTACAAACTTGTCAAAATTACAGACCACCTTTTTCCAGCCCTTAAAATCATCTTCTGTTATAAAACGCCAAATCTCTCCGCCATTATCTTTAATATCAAAGGCTATTTTCGCTTTGGAATCTGTGCCATAGACATAGAAGGATATGGCATTATACTCTTCCCATTTTATGTCTGACGGGTTGATCGCCCAATTAGCATTCTTGGCATCAAGGCCGGTGCCACGCGATACATAAATATAGCCTCCGTTAACAGCATCATAAACTACTTTGAGCGCTTTATTACCGCTATTTTTGATATCAGTAGACTCGGTTACCTCAACACTCGAACCGTTGCCTGCGCCAAAATCAACTGTTCCCTCGGGACCGTTGCTGATTGAAATCTCAAAATCATCAATCAGTAAATTCTTGCCTTCTGCCAAACAGATCCCTGCACAGGATAAAACCGTTAACACCATTACAAAAAATATTTTCTTCATTCCTTTCTCCTTTTACTTTCCCGGGTGCTGCTGCTTAAACGGTATTACCGGAGCAGTCCAGGGGGTTTGTTGATTAATTACCGCAATCTCCAAAGGACAAACATTAGCCGGCACAGTCAAGGCAAAACGCACGGCATTCTCAATAGCTTCGGTAGTCATCAGGCGCGAAGCATCACTAGTAATCTCCTGCAATTTACCGGTTAAATCCGTGTCTGTTACCCCGGGCAATATAGAAGTTACCTTGATCCCGTGATCGCGCAGTTCCCAAAATAACCCCTTGGAAAATGCCCTCAAGCCCACCTTAAGCGAGCTATAAACAATAAAATTCCTTGGTAACGGATCGCATAAAGTTGAACCGGAAACCATATTAATGATCGCGCCGCTTTTATTCTTAATCATATCGTTGATGACCAAACGAATGAGCCGGACATATCCCAGATAATTGGTATGCGCTAATCTTTCAAAATCCTCAATTGGCTGCTCCTGAAAAGGATACTGGCTGGATACTCCGGCATTATTAATCAGGATATCAATTTTACCGAACTTATCCTTGGCGCTTTTAACCAGGTTCTCCAGATCCCCTAATTTTGTCACGTCACAAGCTACCGGCAAAACCTCAACCTTAAATTTACCGGCTATTTCTTCTGCGGTTTCTTTTAAAGGCCCAAGGTTGCGGGCACCAATAACTAAATTTATCCCTAAACCCGCAGCGGTACAGGCAAGGGCCTTACCAATACCACGGCTGGCACCGGTAACAATCGCTGTTTTTCCTTTCAGCTCCAAACTCATAATCTCCTCCTTTACCCAGAAAGGGTACACGACGCAGAAGCGTCGCACTTGTTTCTCAAATAAAACAATGTGCCGGCCGCTTCTTTTAAGACCGGGTATTATTACTTACCAAACGGCTTACATATAATAAAATCAATAACCCCAAACCAAAAACCAAGAAACCCAGAACGAAACTTTTTTGCATAATTAAACCGCCAAGACATACGCCAATACCTCCGGAGATAAAACGTACCCCGCTGTTTAAACTGGCTGCCTCGTTTAAAAGCTCCTCCGGCAAATCCGTAAGCATCGTAGACAAACCCACATGATTAAATGTCCAGCCCAGGCCCCAAATAACCATTACCAAAACAAGTGCGCTTAGGGGTAGTTTTACCAAAAGCGAAAAAACACTTAATACCATAAAGGCAATACCTAAATTCACCACCTTTAAGCGGCCTATTGAATCTGCGAGGCGCCCTCCCCATATCTCTCCGAATATACCGCTTAAACTAGTCAGAGTAATCAACATGCTTATGGCAAACTGTTCTAAGTTTAATTGGGTTGAGAAAAAAACTCCCAACCACTGCTGCACAGCATGGTAAGTTAAGCTGATGAAAAAGATATAGCTGAATATCTTAATAACCTTCTTGTTTCTAAAGGCCTCTAAATAACCCAGGCGGAAATTCTCCGCCTTTTCTTTGAAACTGGGAAGACAAATATACATAAATACCCAGAGTATAAAACCGCTTGCAGCGGGAATAATAAACATCAGCCTCCAATTGATTATCCCGCTAAGGAATAGCCCCAATAAAGATGCTACAAATGTAGAACCAAAAAATAATCCGATATAACGGCCGCGCTTTGCTTCATCTAAATTCCTGGCGATTAAAATAAGGCCAAGCGGGATAACTGATGCGCCGAATAACCCCATCATAAACCTGGCAACAAAAAGCGTGGAGATATTCTGCGATACACCTGCTAAAAGGTTAGCCAGGGAAAACAAAAATATGCAAAACAGCTCAACCTTGCGGGCATCAAAGGCGCGCACCAACGGGCCATAGAAAAATGCCGCCAACCCATATGGGACCATATATAACCAAATGATTTTACCTACCACAAATTGAGAAAGAGCGAAATTAGAAGCAATAGACGGGATTAACGCAGCGGAGGCGGCAACATTAAAAGATAAAACCGCCCCCTCCAAACAAAGAATGCTGAATGTGACCTTCTTCACTTCAGGGCTTCTTTTTCAATGATCTCTTTAAAGATCTTTAAGTTATGCTGCGAACCTTCGTTTATAAAACCTTCAACCTGCTGGTCATTGAATTTGGCCTTGCTATCCATATGAAAATGCTGGATCCAGCTCAACTCGACGCCTTCAGGTTTAGGGGTATAAAGCCAGATAATCTTCATATACTCAAAAGGGAACTTCGGATCCTGGCGTTCGGCATAAGTAAAATATCTATCTTTAAAAAGCAGCCTCCAGGACTGCCATGATTTATCATCTTCATCAGTCAGGCGGAATGTAATCTTATTTGCCTCTTTTTTAACCACCTCCGCTTTTTTGTATTCCTGGCCGAATAACTCTGTCCAGCGCGTGATATCATTGGATACATCAAATACCAAATCATAAGGCGCATTAATAATTATTGAATTGCAAGTATGTCCCATCTCACCCTCCTTAAATTCTCATACTTTTAGATTTGCTGCTTAACGTTAACTTGGCTTGTTTTCAAGCAGGGCGTTTGCAGGCCGAGCGGGCAAGGTTGCCCGGCTAAATACATAAGCCTGGCAGAGCGAGGCCGAAACCCGAGCGCAGCCTGCCACGCTGGGGCAGGCAAGCGTCCCTGCGAAAACAAGACAAGTTAAAACGTTAAATTTTTAATCTAAAAGAGCGACGACCCGGGCCCATGCGGCTCCGGTATTCTTTATCCGAACCGGGAAACAAATAACCTTGAATCCAAAATCAGGAAGTTTTTCTAAATTAGCAAGCCTCTCTATGTGAATGAACTCTTTCTTACGGCCATAAAAATGCGCCGGATAAAATGTTTTAGGATCTTTTGTTTTTAGAAACTCGCCTAACATAAATCTATAGGGCCGGTCAATACCCATGGTATCTACGCCGAATATTTTTACTCCGCTGGCCAGCAGATAGTCTATGGCTGAAGGGTCAACCCCCGGATAATCCGAGAAATACCCGGGCCCTCCGTAGAGCTTATCCGCGCCGGTCTGCAATAATACGATATCCAGAGGCTTAAGCTGATAATTTATTTTATCAAGCGCCGACTTTATATCACGCACATCAATTATTTCATCGGGTTTCTTATGAACCAGATTCAATTTTACGCCGTTTTGATAACAATACTCCAGGGGAATCTCATCCGCTGTCTTTGAAGAACGTCCTTCTGAAGTTGAGCCGTAATGAAAAGAATAATCCAGGTGGGTTCCTATGTGCACCGGGGCATGTACAATCTCCAAAGATAAGAATTCTTCATCAGGCAGCTGCTCTTTCTTTATAATACGCATGCCCAAAGCGTATTTTATCCTTCCCAGGATTGTTTTACCCATAATGACGCGGTTAAATTTAGCTACCCCGGCCCTATGGGATATACGCTCAATATCCACCTTGTGCACTTCAAAGGCCTTTTCGTCGATGGGTAAGCTTAAGTCAATAATCTTCATTTCGCTAATTTTGACTGGATATTATTTGCGATATCGCTTATTGTCGAGTTTTTGGTTATTTCTTTAATGTTAAGCTTGACGCCGAATGATTTTTCCAGGGCAATTACCGATTCCACCATTTCCGTAGAATCAACCCCGATGCTATTTTGCAAAGAAACATCATCCTTCAACTCTTCAATCTTTACTTTTAATAAATTCGCCAACACTTCTTTAACTTTATTCTTCATGTAATCCTCCCGTTACTTTAAAAATATACCATGGATCATAAATTTTGCGGATGCCGAGATTTGGTTTGAGCAGCATCTCAAAAATTCAAGCGGGCACGGTTGCCCGCAATAAATGTCCAGGCAGAGCGAGAATTTTTGCCGAAGCGAAGATTTTATATCTGTACTTCGCCCTTTGTCGCGACTGCTTCCCATTTATTAATACCGTTCATTACATCCTGGAAACAAAGCTTTGCAAGCGGGTCAAAATTGCTCTCCATAATCCGGTTAATTCTTCCGGGCTTCGAGAAAAACTCCCGCATACACCATGAACCCAGCCTGCCCAGATCTTCCGTAGAGAGATGGTCAGTGGGAATTACCGGATGCAAGAAATCCCATTGGCTAAAATCCACTTTTTTAGGATCCATCCAGTTTTTCTTTAATGCAATCCTCCACATAGGTGAATTCGGAGCGGGAGTAACATAGCCTACCCAGAGGACATCCGGATCCACCTGGTCAGTGAATTCAAAACGCTGTTTGATAATTTCTTCGGTATCATAATCGAAACCCATCATAATATCTGCAACTATAGCGATATCATTCTTACGGAACATCTCTATGGTTTTTTTGATCTGATCGATAGTAATACCCTTGGCGATTCTCTTAAGCTCCGACTGCGTGGTGACCTCAATGCCGAAAACGCCCATAAACAAACCATTTTCTTTCATAAAGGGAAGGATCGATTCGCAATTAACCCAGTCAATAGCCCGGCCCAAAGATACCCATTTAATCGGATTGTTGGATGCCTTTTTAAGTTCGCAGAACTTCTGCACTCTTTTAGGGTCTACATTAAAATTGTCATCCTGGATAACTACAACCTTAACCCCGTATTTTCTGTGCAGAAGGTTCAGTTCTTCCATTACTCTTTCCGGAGACTTCGCCCGCCATTTCAAAAAATCCGATGGTGAGCGCGGGTCAAATTGGTCCCATTCATAACAAAAGGTACACGCTGAAGGGCAGCCGCGGGAGGTGACCATATCTACAAACGGCTTCCAATAAGTATGCCCTACATATTTATCCATCGGGAACAAATCATATGCCGGCAAAGGCAGCTTATCCAAATCTTCCATAAGAGGCTTATGCGGGCCCATAACAATCGCCCCGTCAATGCGGGAGGTAACCCCGCCTACATCCTTAAGCGGGCTATTTTTATCTATTGCCTCAACCAAATCACCGAAAGACTCCTCTTCCCCCATAACTACAAAATCAACCGCGGGATTCTCCTCCAGCGTAGGCACGGGCATTGCCGAATACCACAATCCACCGAGAATTATTTTTGTCTTAGGCAAAGCTTTCTTAATCCCGATAGCCGCCTCTTTAAAATGGCGTAAAACTCCATAGCCTCCGTAACCATGCAGCTGCTCACCCATAACCACGATATCGGGATTTTTAAGCTTAACCTGTTCGATCAGCTGCTCCATGGGTATTTGATCGGCCTTACCGTCAATAACAGCTACATCTTCATAACCCCTTTCGCGAACATAAGCAGCCCAGTGCGCATACAACTGGTTTGGAGATCTATGTATCCCATGAGTTGCCCAGGCGCCGACTTTTGGCATAACAAACAATATCTTCATCACATCCTCCCTTTAATTAATTACTTTGCAATAACCCTCTTTACGGTTTCTCAACTACCAGGGCTGAATTAATACCACCGCGTCCGCGCGATATAATTAAAGCCTTGCTCGCCTTGCATTCCCTGGCTTGCTTAGCCACATAATTTATATCTTTTAAAACCGGAGTATCTAGATTCAAGGTAGGCGGGATCAGATTATACTCCAATGATAAAAGCGCAATAATCATATCCAGCGCTCCGGAGGCTCCCAGGAGATTGCCAAACATGGATTTAGGGCAACTCACAGGAATATTTTTAAGGCCAGTCCCGAAAACTATTTCCAGGGCCTTGATTTCAGAGTTATCCCAGAGATCAACTGCCAGGCCATCCAGGCTGATATAGCCGATATCCTCAGGATTGATTTTGGCGTCATTAAGCGCCATGTTTATGGCGCGCGCCAATTCTTTACCATCGGAAGCGGGATTAATCCTGTCAACCCCGTCGCAAGAGGTGCCGTAACCGCTGATAAACCCTAAAATATTTGCGCCCCTTTTCCTGGCCCTCTGGATATTCTCCAGCACCACAATACCCGAGCCTTCGCCAATAACAAAACCACTGCGGCCTTGATCAAATGGCCGATATGCGGCCTGGGGATCTTCGTTGCGGGTAGACAACGCGCCATATGTATTACAGCATAATAAGGCATAAGGAGTAACCGGCGCTTCCATTCCCCCGGCCAGGATCATATTCAGTTTATTCTTATACAATACTTTTCTGGCATAACCTAAGGCCATCAGTGAACTTGCCCGGTCGCTGACCACGGTCTTACTGAATCCTTTTATACCATAATATATGGATACCTGGCCCTGCGGAGCAGCGGGAAACCAGGCAGAAGCCATGTAAGGAGAAACACCTTCCCTGCCTTCTAAATATAAATCCCTTAATTCTGTCTCGGCATAAAGCCAGCCGCCGATGGCATTGCCCAAAAAGATACCGACAAGATTTGGATCTTCATTTTTAATATCTATTCCCGCATCCTGCAAGGCTAACTCTGAAGCAACCAGCGCCATATGCGAAAAGGCGTCAATCTTTTTTAACAGCCTTTCGGATATATGGCTGTATTTTTCCAGATCATCAATCTGGCCGGCGATATGTGCGGGATATTTTGAAGCATCAAAGCGTGTAATTTTCTTAATAAATGAGCGGCCGCTTTTAATATTTGCCCAAAACTGCCGCTTACCAATCCCTGATGGGCTGACTACTCCTATTCCCGTAACTGCTATTTTCTCCATTATTCACCGAACCTTTTTAAAATTAGCGAAGAATGTATCCCGGAAAAACCGCTGCTGGTTTTCATAATCATGTTTACTTTCTTTGTAATTGCCTGGTTAGGAATATAATACAGGTCGCACTGCGGATCTTTTTCCTCCTGGTTTATCGTGGGAGGGAGGATATTTTTTTCAAAGATCATGCTGGCAATGGTCATCTCAATGGCATTTGCCGCAGCCAAAGGATGGCCAATCATGGATTTAAATGAGCTGATGGGCAGCTTATAAGCATATTCTCCAAAAATAGCCTTGTAAGCGTTGCTCTCAAAAATATCATTCATACGCGTGCTTGAGCCATGGGCATTGATATAATCGATATCCGTCGGTTTTACATCAGCATCTTTTAACGCCAGGCCGATACAGGTTTCCATGGCTTGGCCGTCAGAGGGGAGATCGGTCATGTGAAAAGCATTGCAGCTGGTGCCGAACCCTAAGACTTCGCAATAAATCGGCGCGTTACGTTTTAAGGCATGATTTAATTCCTCCAAAACCAAAATACCGGCCCCTTCTCCCAGCACAAACCCATCGCGTTTATTGTCAAATGGCCGCGATGCTTTCTGCGGCTGGTCATTATGCACAGATAAAACATTCACCACATCAAAAGCGCCAAAAGTAATCGGAGTAAGCGGCGCCTCTGCCGCACCGCAGATCATTACATCCTGCTCGCCGTCCTGGATAGTCTCCAGGCCGAACCCCAGAGAATCCGTGCCGGCAGTGCATCCCGTAGAAATAGTATTGCAAATTCCTTTTAAACCGAAACGCGCGCTGATTTCAATAGAAGGGGTATTAAACATCGCCGCGTCATAAAGATCAGGCCGCACAAGGCTAGGGTTAATAGGTTTTTTACCGTCTTCGGTAACTAAAGCAAACTCCTCCTCCATATATTTAGTGCCGCAAATAGCATTTGCCAGGCAAACCCCCAGGCGCTCGGGGTCTTCTTTTGAGAAATTCAGCTTACTGTCTTCAATCGCCATTTTGCCGGCAGCTACCCCAAACTGGACATAACGATCCATACGCATAGCTTCTTTATGCGTCAGCCCTAATTTAAAAGGATCAAAATCCTTCACCTGAGAGGCAATCTTGGTGTTAAAAACCGATACATCAAAACCTTCAACTAAGCGTACCCCGGATTTCCCGCCCGAAAAACCCTCCCAGGCGTTCTTTTTACCTATACCGTTAGGAGAAATTACCCCTATACCGGTAATAACCACTCTGCGTTTAGACATGAATTATTTATTCTCCTCTATTCTTCTAACTTTAAAAATAATATTTCCTCCGTCAGGGCAGGTAACCGTATCAATTGAATCGGGATTATCCATAAAGAAAAACTTCGCCCCGAAGTTCAAGGCAAATAATGCCGGGAAGGCAGTATGGAATGCCGCCCCGCAAAACCCGGGTATGCATTTTAACCCTTGAGTCTCCCATTTATCGCCAACCTTATATCCAAAGCTGCATTTGCCTTTCGCTTTAACCACCTCAATAATCATCTTCTTAGGATTCGGCCCTTTATGATTTGGATCGCGGGGAACAACCTCAAGCTTGCCTTGCTTATCCAGGATCTCCGCCTTAAACTCCAATTTACCTCCATCGGGACAGGTAACTAAAAGCGAACGCTGGTTGTCACGGAACCCGAATTTCGCGCCAAAACTTAAGGCATATATGACCGGGAAAAGCGCGTGCGCCAGTCCTAAACAAAAATACTGCGGGGCATGGGTAAAATCTTCTAAATAAATTTCATCTCCAATCTTATACCCATGGTAGCATTCCCCAAAGACCCCGGTAACCGTAAGTTTCAATTTTGGGAAAGGAGTATTTACCATGCTATTGTGGCTCATTTTAATTGGACAACTTCTTGGATTTTATCAAACAATTCAAGCTTGCTATAAAACCTGCTATTCTTTTCCACCTGATGCACTAAATCCACCAAAGCGCTGTTCAAAGGCGCGTGAAAATTATTCTTTTCGGCAAGGCGAATGAATTCACCGTTAATATAATCAATTTCAGAGGCACGGCCGCGCATAATGCTCTGCAGGACAGAACCGTAAAGCGGCTCCTTGCTTAGGTTTTTCATAGTTTGCGAGAAAATAGCGGCCGCTTGGTTGACCGGTAAAGAAGTCAATTTGGTAATGTTTTCCACAGGGAAGCCCGGCAAAGAAACTAATTTTATGCCTGCCTTGCCAATTATCTCAAGGCCCTCTTTCCAGATGGCGATGCTTATGCGGCTTATATCCGGGTCGCCAAAAACCTCCTGCATGCTTTTACCCAGTACCGCCGGAAGGCAGTTGTTGGCGTTAGCGAATATCTTTAAAAACTTCATGCCGGTAATATTCTCTGTTATTACGGCAGGAAATGCCTTATTCAAAACCTGGCTCAGGCTTAATAATTTTTCCGGCTCCTGCTTATCAAAAGGCCAGCCTATTATCCATGACCCTTCAAAATTATGCACCAATTTAGCCGGTTCTAAATAAGTAGAACCGAACATGACTATACTGGAAACTATATTTTCCTTAGGCAGGTATTTAGCAACAATGTTGTCCGCCTGCACGCCATTTTGGATAGTTAGAATTAGTGCGTTACGGATCAAACTGATATTATCTTTCAGGGCATATTCGATATCCTGGGTTTTAGTGGCCAGGATAACTAATTCCGGAAAATAGTTAAGCTGCTCGGAAATCTTAATTTCAACCTTAAAGCTGCCGCGGACGCCCGATATCTGCAGCCCTTTTTCCCGGATCGCTTTTACCGAATCCGGCCGGCCGACCAAAGACACATCCTGGCCCTCTAATTTAAGATAGGCTGCTACAAGACAACCAATCGCTCCTGATCCAATTACCCCTATACGCATAACTAACTCTGATTTTTCGGATAACCGTATTTCTTATAATCAAAACCGCTTTGCTCCAAAAGACGGACCATCATGCTGTAAAAAGGCGAAGGCACATCGGAAAAAAAAGCGGCAATTACATCCTGCTCTTCAACCTGCGTGGATTTACGCAAAAGCGCATTATTTTGAGCCTGTTGCACAACTACTGATTCGGTAATCCGGCGGTGAAATACGGGAATCCTGGATATCAATGTCTTAAATTTTTCTTCAGTCTTAGTTTCCCAGAGCATCAGCAACCTCACTAATAATAGAAAACGGAATTTAAAATATTGGCCATGATATAGTAAAATTTTACTATATTTTGCCTCATTATTTTATTATCTAAAAATATTCTTGTCAAGCAAGAAATCAAGCACCTTACAGGTTTTATTAGCGCAGTCCTGCCGAATTTATGAGGCAGGGCATGCACCTTACAGGTTTTATTAGCGCAGGATTTAAATTTCCTTAAGCAGTGTGCTAAGAAATTCTGACTCTGCCTGAAGCAGGCAAAGGTTGTGTTTAAGTATACGCAATAAAGAAACTGAATTCTTAAGCTTCCGGGCTTTAAGCGTCTCTTCTATACTGGAGGATATTTTCTTTAATATTGTAAGCCTGGCAGCCAGCCTGCGCCGGCTTAATGCGGGCTTTAAATAATCCAGGAAATAAAGGCTCAGGTCTAAACTGAATTGCGGACGCTTGAAATTAAGCAGGCTTTTATTCAACAGCTCGTCAAAACGGGCCTTTCCTTTTTTAGTAAGGCTGTACACAAACCGCTCCGGCCTCTTGCCTTCTTTGCCGACATACTTGTCAAGCAGGCCTTTTTTCTCTAAAACTTTTAAAGGATAATATATGGATTTTAAATCAACGCCGGCAAAAAGTGAGAGGATCTGGCGTATCCTGATTTTAATTTCATAACCGTGTTTGGGGCTTTGGCGCAATAAACCTAATAATAAGAACTCCTGCTCAATCATCCGGTAATACCTATGTCTCTGAACTTTTTATACCTTAATTTAAGCAATTCATCTTTATCAAGGCCTTCCAGCTCTTTAAAATTCCTAATGATCGCTTCTTTTACATTCCGGGCTATTTTTGCCGGATCCCGGTGCGCTCCGCCCAACGGTTCAGGGATTACTTCGTCAATAATCCCCATTTTTAACAGATCCGGTCCGGTTAACTTCAAAACCTCGGCTGCCTGTGGAGCCTTTGCGCCATCTTTCCAAAGTATTGCCGCGCAGCCCTCCGGGGAGATTACGGAATAATATGAATTCTCTAAAACTGCCACGCGGTCTGCCACCCCTACACCAAGGGCGCCTCCTGAGCCGCCTTCCCCAATAACAATTGCCATAATCGGGACACTAATACACATCATCTCCCGCAAATTCAGCGCGATTGCGTGGGATTGCCCGCGCTCCTCTGCGCCAATACCGGGATAAGCCCCGGGGGTATCAATAAAGACTACAACCGGTAATTGAAATTCTTCGGCCAGCTGCATAACCCGCAGTGCTTTGCGGTAACCTTCAGGGTGCGCACAGCCAAAATTGCGTTTCAGGTTTTCTTTGGTATCACGGCCTTTCTGATGCCCTATAACCACAACTTTTTTCTTGTCCAGTTTAGCCAAACCGCAAATCATTGCTTTATCATCGCTAAAAAGCCTGTCTCCATGCAGCTCCAAAAAATCCGACATGATCATACTGATATAATCAAGGGTATAGGGCCGCAGAGGATGCCGGGCAAGCTGCACCTTTTGCCAGGCGGTAAGATTACTATATGTATCTTTTTTTAAATGCTCCAGCCTCTCTTCAAGCTTTTTGACTTCAGAGGACAGATCAATCTTCTTTTCGGAGATAAAGTTCCTTAGCTCCTGGATCTTTTTTTCCAACTCAACAATAGGTTTCTCAAAATCCAATCCAGCCATAATGGTTACTCGATTATAGTAACTTCTGTGCCTGCGGGAATAATATTATAAAGCTCCTCTACGTCGGTGTTGCTCAGGCGCACACACCCTTGAGTCACCTGTTTGCCCAACTCTTTCGGCTCTGTTGTGCCGTGGATACCGTATCCGGCCAAATCAAATCCCATCCAGCGGGTGCCCAGTACGTTTTCCGGGCTGCTGGCCGGCACTACTGCCCCGGCCTTAAACCATGTAGGATTAGCAAGTTTATTCACAATCTTAAATACGCCTACGGGAGTACAATTGTCTTTCCCGGTAGAAACAATATAGGTCTTAACCACCTCTTCATTACTTTTGAGCAACATAATATTCTGGGATTTATCAACCAGGAGGCTAAAAGGCGCATTCCAGATTTTTATCTTACGTCCCGGGATTATAAGCGAATCGCTGATATTGTTGCTTTTCATGATAAGTTCGGGAGTAGTTTTATATTCGCGGGCGATCTTATTAAGGGTATCCCCTGATTTTATCTGATAGATTATACTCTTGGGGGTAATTGCCGGAGAGAATAACAACTTGATGTTCAAATCCTCAACCATTTTTTGCCAGTTTGCCACCTCCGGAGACTCCGTAAAATCATTCACCAGTTTCTGATATATTGACTTAGCCTCAAGTAATTCACCCTTGGTTTCAAACTGCCGCGCCTGATTAAGCAGCCTGTGCACAGAAGAACGATTATCAGCCAGCTTAATTGCGCTGGTGGACCTTTTGATGCCCCAGACAAGAAAAACACCCGCTATTAAGATTGCTGCCGGAATTATAATTAATAGTTTTTTATTCACCTAACCCTCCAAAGTTTTTTATCTTACCTGTGATACCAGAGCAATAGCAATGCCTAACAACAAGCCCATAATCACTTCTACCGGGGTATGCCCGATAAGCTCGCGCAGGCGCATCTCCTGGATTTTGCCCTGCCAGTAAATATCCTCCATGATCTTATTTAGAATACCCGCCTGCTTACCCGTAGAACGGCGAACGCCCTGGGCATCAAACATAACCACAATGGCAAAAGCAAAAGCCAGGGCAAAATATACGCTGTCGAAACCGCAGTTCATCCCTATGCTCGTTGCCAGACATGAAGCCCCTGCGGCATGAGCTGACGGCATCCCTCCGCTGCCGATAAACAAGCGAAAATCAAATTTTTTCTTACGGAATACCCCTATTCCCACTTTAATCGTCTGGGCAATCAGCCAGGCAGATATAGTGGTCATTAAAATCTTATTCCTGAATACTTCTATAAAAAAATGTCTCATTATTCTTTAGTTTTGAGCAGACAAAACTTCAATTTTAACCTTGCCCGGGATGGTCGGCTGGCCGTCCTTTATCAAGAAACCCAGATTTCCTTCATCTGGCGAAGCAGGAGTATTGCGCTTTCTGGCCTTTAATTCTCTTATTGCTTTTCTGAGCTCAACAATAGAATTTAATTTGGCTTTAAGCTGTCTATTTTCCGCCTTTAATACGGCAAATTTGGCGTTTGTATCTTCAAGGTTAGCCTGAGTCATGGACTTATCACGGAAAAGGCGCGCAATCTTGTTTATGCTTGCCCTTAAATAGTCTTTGAGCTTTTTCTTCTTCTCTAATTCCTGCAATAAGTTTTGTTTCTCTTGGGTTAATGCGGTTATCTCTTCTTGGGCCTTAAGAAGGCTGTCTTGAAGCCTGTGCCTTAGCTTTAATTCACTTAGGTATTTAATCGTGCTAAAAGCAGTAGTGGTTATCAGCAAAATAACCAGTATGTTCTTAAATGTCCATTTATTCATAGGTTTATATTATATAATCTGCCGATTAAAAAGCAAGCACTTTATAGCTTTATCTAGCGTAGTCCTGCCGAGTTTACGAGGCAGGGCAAGCACTTTATAGCTTTATCTAGCGTAGTCCTGCCGAGTTTAGGAGGCAGGACAAGGGCAAGGCTATTCCCTCCTGAAAACCGGTTAGATTAACCCGCCTCAAACGTCTATTGCTTTAAAATGGAGAATAAGGAGGGAAAATGATCTCAAAAACTAATAGTTTTGGGCTTCTTGGTTTAGAGGCTTACCCGGTTGAAATAGAAATTGATGCGGCCAAAGGCCTGCCGGCAGTAACCTTGGTAGGCATGACAGATACTGCTGTCAAAGAAAGCAAGGAAAGGGTGCGTTCAGCAATAAAAAACTCGGGATTCCAATGGCCAGCGCAAAGAATCACTGTAAACCTGGCTCCTTCTGATATCAAAAAAGAAGGCGCCTGCTTTGATTTAGCAATTGCCTTAGGGATACTGGCTTCCACCGGCCAGATTAGCCCGGAGATTCTTAAAAATTATGCTTTTCTGGGAGAATTATCTTTAGATGGGCAGATCAGGCCCGTACGCGGAGTCCTGGCCATTAGCTTAGCCATGGCAAATTCCAAAATGAAGAATCTTGTGCTTCCGGCAGAAAATGCCAAAGAAGCTGGAATAGTGCCGAATTTATCCAGTTGGCCGCAAAATACCCTGAAAGAAACGATACAGTTTTTAGCCGATCCCTCGCTTAAGCAGCCGTTTAAAGTAACTCCGGAACAGATACTTGACGTCAATACAAATTACGATCTTGATTTCTCTGAAGTCAAGGGCCAGTACTTCGCCAAAAGGGCCATTGAGGTAGCTGTTTCAGGAGGGCACAATGTTGTTTTAATCGGCCCTCCCGGAAGCGGCAAAACTATGCTCGCAAAAAGGATCCCTACGATTATGCCTGGTTTAACTTTAGATGAAGCCCTGGAAATAACCAAAATTCACTCCGTGGCAGGAACATTATTAAACAAGGAGGGGATTATCGAAAACAGGCCGTTTCGCTCTCCGCATCACAGTATCTCAGATATCGCTTTAATCGGGGGCGGCGGTATACCTAAACCCGGAGAAATAAGCTTAGCGCATTATGGGGTCCTATTCCTGGATGAATTACCGGAGTTTAGCCGTAAGGCACTTGAAACATTGAGGCAACCGTTGGAAGACAGCTTAATTTGCATCAGCCGCATAAAGCGCTCGATAACCTTCCCGGCTTCTTTTATGCTGACCGCCGCGCTTAACCCTTGTCCGTGCGGAAATTATTTTAACGCAAGTAAGACCTGCCATTGCCATCCCGCAAAAATTAGAAATTACCTGGGAAAGATCTCCGGGCCGCTGCTTGACAGGATTGATATACATATAGAAGTCCCGCAGGTAAAATACCGCGAATTATCCGATACGAAAGAAACGGAACCGTCAAGAATAATCAGGCAACGAGTGGAAAATGCACGCGCAATCCAACAGGAGAGATTTAAAACCAGGAAAATATTCTATAATGCCCAAATGCAAAATAAATTAATTAAAGAATATTGTACCCTGGACAAAGAAGCGCAGAACTTGCTACAGATGGCTATATCGGAATTGGGGCTCTCGGCAAGGGCTTATGATAAAGTTCTAAAGGTTTCCCGGACAATTGCAGATTTAGACCAAAAAGAAGTTATTTCGCAAGAACATATTGCGGAGGCTGTGCAATACAGGACGCTGGATAGGAAACTACAGGAATAGGAATTATTCTTATTATAACGAGGGTTACTTTGTTATAATCTCGATATTCGCACTTGTACTGGCAGTCTGGCCTTTTTCATCTTTTACCGTAAGCGTGGCGGTAAAAATGCGTGAGCCATAAGTGGTACTCCAATATGTATTCACCGGATTCTTTTTAGTGGAGGTGTCCCCGTCGCCGAAATCCCAGGCATAAGAAACTATCTTGCCAGATTTGGAATAAGACCTGGCGGCATTAAAATTTACCTGTAGCGGAGAAGGGCCCTTATCCGGCTTGGCAATAATCACGGCATGCGGCGGCTCAAGCTTAGCTGACTCAACAGGAGGGGATACCTTCTTTTCTTGCGGAGCAACAGGCGGAGCACTAACCTTGGCCTCTTCTATAGTTGCCTGTTTTTCCGGGATAGCCGCTGCGACAGGCGGCTGTTGCACAGGAGCTGCCGCTTTTAAAACAGGGGGTTCTTTTTGCGGAAGCTCTTTTGCTAAATCCGTATCCATATAAGCCTTGAGTTTTGTTTCTAAAACATTGACTCTGGCCTTCTCTAGCTCCTCTGTCTGCTCATCAAGCCGGTCAACCTTCTCTTTATATTTAGGATTATGGTTATACTTATAATCCGCAACAGCGACAAATGGCCAACGGAATAAACCGCATAAGAAATCCACGATCATTGCCGGCGGTTCCCAAAAAAGCTCTTTAAAACGGGACTCTATCTGACCCATTTTTTTATAGTAATATTCAACCTTAGCGCGTCTTCTCTTGAAACGTTCTTTTGCCAAAGCCAAATCAGGAACGGAGTTACTCTGACCAAGCGTATACTCCGGGATAAGTTTGCCATCATAAGATACAACGTATCCTTTATCATAAGGAGCAGAGCCTTTTTGAAACTTGTAAGTAGCGCATCCGGATAACAACAATATCAAAACCAATAACAGCCCTGTCTTCCTCACCTTACTTGCTCCTTTTTTAATCCTGTTTCATTAAAGCCAACGCTTCAGAACGGGTCTTTTGGTCTTCTTTAAAAATCCCCCGCACGGCGCTGGTTACTGTCATTACACCGGCCTTCTTTACCCCGCGCATAGACATACAAAGATGCTCTGCTTCAATTACCACCATTACCCCCAAAGGGTTTAACTTCCTCATAATTATCTCGGCAATCTGAGTGGTCAGACGCTCCTGAACCTGCGGACGGCGGCTCAAAACATCAACCACCCGGGCAAGCTTGCTTAAACCTGTGACCCGGCCGTTCTTGGGGATATAGGCTATATTTACCCTGCCGGTAAAAGGCAAAAGGTGGTGTTCGCATACAGAATACAAAGGGATCCCGCGCAATAGTATAATTTCATGATGCTTTTGCTCTAAAATAACTTCCAGCTCTTTTTCCGGGTCCTGCTTTATACCGGAAAAAATCTCTTCGTACATATCGGCAACCCTGCGCGGAGTTTCCAATAAATCTTTCCTCGATGGATCCTCACCGATAGCTTCCAATATCTGGCGCACTGCCTTTTCAATCTTATTTTTATTCATGCCTTTTTAAAACCCTTAAGATAACAATAAACTATTTAAGTTATTATCTAATGAAAAACGGCTTTCTGCAATAGGTTTTATTTACCAATACAGAAATCGGCAAATATTCTATCCAAAAGATCTCCCGGAAGGTCCTTCCCGAGTATTTTATCTAAATAACCAGCGGCATCTTTTAAATCCTGCGTAAGAAGTTCCAGCGGCAGCTTATCAGACAAGGTGGATGCGGCATTATTAAGCAGCTTTTGAGCCTCTTTGAGCGCGTTGACATGCCTTAGGTTATTAACCAATGTGAAATCCGGGCTGGCCAGTTTGCCCTGATAAACAAATTCATAAAGCGCATCCTCAAGAAGGTTGATGTTCTTTACCTTCTTGGCAGAAAGCTCGACTATTTTATAGAATGTCTTTGAAAGCTTTTCTTTCTCAATCTTTGCCTTTAAATCTATCTTATTGATTACCGCGATAACATTCCTATTTTTAACTTCCTTAATCAGCTTCCAGTCCTCTTCTTTCAGCTTTCTGTTTGCGTCAAATAAAACAATCACCATGTCTGCTGAGTGGATATGGTTTCTTGCCCGCCATACGGCCTTTCTTTCAATAAGGTTACGCGGCTTCAGGATGCCCGCAGTATCTACAATCCTGACCGGGATGCCTTTTATATCGATCATCTCTTCAATTGAATCGCGAGTAGTGCCGGCAACGGGGGTAACGATGGATCGTTCTTTCTTAAGCAGCGCATTTAAAAGAGACGACTTGCCGACATTCGGCCTGCCGCAAATAACCACTTGTATTCCATCGCGCAATATCCTGCCGGCCTTAGCGCTATCCAGCAACCTGTCTAGCTGCCGCCTGACAACAGACAGGCTTTCAGACGCCTCAAGCATGTCATGTTGTTTTAAATCTTCTTCGGGAAAATCAATATTGGCCTCTAAAACCACCAGGATATTTAACAGGCCCTGGCGGATTTTATTTATCTCTTTTGATAAACCGCCCTTTAATTGTTCCAGGCTTACTTTAAGCGCAGAATCGGTTTTTGCGCGGATGATATCAATGACTGCTTCTGCCTGAGCCAGGTCAATCCGGCCGTTTAAAAACGCCCTCCTGGTAAATTCTCCCGGAGCAGCCAAACGGCAGCCGCGCCCTAAAACTAAATCCAGGACCTTACGCAAGGCTACAATGCCGCCATGGCAATTTATTTCCACAACATCCTCCCTGGTGTATGAATGGGGGGCGCGCATTATAGTAAGGATTACTTCATCAAGAACTTCTCCGGCGCAGACTATCCTGCCATAATGCATGGTGTAAGTTTTAAATTCCGAAGGCTTTAAATTTCCCTTACCGGAAAATACCGCATCAGCAATAGCCAGTGCCTTTTTTCCGCTTAAACGCACGATTCCTACTGAACCTTCGCCTATGGCGGTAGAAATCGCAGCAATTGTATCGTCGAAATTAACTGCAAGCATCTCTAAATTCACCCACAACGAATAATCAACCGGTAAATAATATTAAAT